>CAZCKE010000222.1:0-7233 GCA_964499005.1 uncultured Tepidisphaeraceae bacterium | reverse complement strand
TGCTGGGCAAGTGCGATACGCTGCTTATCGGCGGCGCGATGGCCTACACCTTCTTCCTCGCCCAGGGCAAGGAAGTCGGCAAGAGCCTCGTCGAGCGCGACAAGGTCGATATGGCCAAGGGATTGCTGACCAAGGCAGCTGGCAAGATCAAGCTGCCGATTGATACCGTCATTTCCGACAAGATGACCGATGATGCCCAGACGAAAATTGTCGAAGGAAACATTCCCGCCGACATGGAAGGCTTCGACATCGGCCCCAAGACCCGCAAGGCCTATGAAACCGAAATCGCCAAGGCCAAGACGATCCTCTGGAACGGCCCGATGGGCGTCTTCGAGAAAAAGCCCTTCGCCGCCGGCACCAAAGCCATCGCCGAGGCCGTCGCCAACGCGACTTCCAAAAACGGCGCCGTCTCCATCATCGGCGGCGGCGACAGCGCGGCCGCCGTCGAGCAAATGGGCCTCTCAGACAAAGTCAGCCACGTCAGCACCGGCGGCGGCGCCAGCCTGGAATTCCTGGAAAACGGGCATTTTTCGACGCTGGACATTTTGGACTGATTGAACTGTCTTTGCGGCCAAGATGCTATAATGTGAAGCCATGGTCGCGAAGATGGAAACAACCATTTGGGAGCGGCTGGTCGATCAGTCATGGGACGATTTAAGTCCCGAAGCGGCCCAGGGAATGCTGCGGTTGCGATTCTCCAAAGTAGACTTGGATCGCATGAATGAGTTGGGCACCGGGGCTCAGCGCGGAACGCTGACGGCTCAGCAATTGGAAGAGTTGGACACGTATAACCGCATCGGCCGCATGGTGGCTATCCTCCAATCCAAAGCACGCCTGGCTTTGCAGAAGGCGCAAGTGCGCCGATGAACGCGCAGCTCGAGCAAGAGGTGCGACGTCGTGCCGGCGGCAAATGTGAATATTGCCGGATTCCCCAATCGGCGGAAATTATTCCTTACCAAATTGATCATGTGATCGCCGAACAGCACGGGGGCCCAACCGTCTCTGAAAATCTTGCGCTGGCCTGTCCCTTCTGCAATAGGCACAAAGGTCCTAATATCGCGGGAATCGATCCGGCGAGTGGCTCATTGACGAGGCTTTTCCATCCTCGCCAGGATCTGTGGTTGGAACATTTTCGCCTTGAGACCGACGGACGAATTATTGGATCGACTCCGATCGGACGGACCACGATCGCGGTCCTGAACATGAATGAAGTATCATCTGAGGCGCTTCGAGCCGCCCTGATCAACGAAGGCGTCTTATCGATGGAAACCTGAGGTATGACCAGCAACCCATTTGCCACAACCTCCTCCCAGATCGCCGCCTCGATTCTCTCCGCCGATTTTTCCAAGCTGGCGTCTGAGATCGCCGAAGTCGACCGGGGCGGCGCCGATTTCCTGCATCTGGATGTGATGGACGGGCATTTCGTACCCAACATCAGTTTCGGCCCGGCAGTCACCGCCGCGACTCGCCGCACCACCACAGCTTTCCTGGATATTCACTTGATGATTTCCGAGCCGTTACGCTACGCGCCGCAGTTCATCAAAGCCGGAGCCGACGGACTGACGTTTCACTGCGAAACCGTTACCGATCCCGTCAAAGCCGCCCGCGAGTTGCGGCAGCAAGGCTGCAAACACGTCGGCATCACCTTGAATCCCGCAACGCCGATCGAGCGCGTGTTGCCGGCTTTGGATGAAGTGGATCACGTCCTGGTGATGAGCGTTGTGCCCGGATTTTCCGGCCAGAAGTTCATGCCCGAGGTTCTTCCCAAAGCGGTCGCGATCAAAAAACGCCTGCGACCCAACCAGCGCCTGGAAATGGACGGCGGCCTTCACGCCGAGACGATCCGCCAGGCTGCGGACGCCGGCGTCGACTGGTTCGTCGTTGCCAGCGCGATTTTCGGCGAAAAAGATCGCGCCGCCGCGATCGCCACATTGCGGCAGCGCCTCAGCCAACCCTGAGACACGCCGCGGGAGCCCCGATGGGAGTGCCATCTCAATCGCCTCCGACTCAGGCGATGCCGGCCGCCATTGGCCCCGCCGATTTCACCGCAGGCCGCCCCACCGCTCCCGGCCGAACCATGATGACCATCCTCAACGGCGGCCGCATGAGCCGCCACTGGCTGTTGGGCCTGGGCAACGCCGCAGTCGCCATGGGCCTGCGACACGTTTTCATTGAAATCGACGTCATCCGCCAGGCCATCGCGGCCGATTCCAAAGCCGCCGTCGGCCAGCTCAATCAGGTTCTGGCGCAGAATAAAATCGGCCTGGTCCTGAATTACGGCCTCAACGCTGCCTTCGATTTGCCGGTCGACAAGGAATGGCCCGGCGCTTATCGCAACTTCTTCGAAGTGCGCGGCATCCCTCAATGCTATTTCTGGGCCGATCACCCCCACTGGGTCGCCGACAAGGCTGCTTTAGCGCCCAATCTCCAGCCCGTTTTCCGCTCCGGCAATCAATTTCACTTTCTCAAAAGCCACGCTCATGCGTACGAGCTCAGTCGCATCCTCGGCTGGCCCAACTGCCATGAGCTGGCCTGCTCGGCCGATCACAACGCACTTCAGCCTGCCGTCGGCGTCACGCCCCGATTCGACGTCGTCGCCATCTACAGCGGCGAGCAAAAACTCCCCGATTGGCTTCTCCCGTTTCTGGCGCAAGACGATCCCAATCCCGACGAAATCAATGCCGTCGTGGCCAAACAAGCCGCCGCCGAGTTGACCGCGCTGTGGCAAAAAGAATCCCCACAAACCCTATGGCCCGAATTGGAAGCCTGGACCCAGCGCGCGATTTCACTCAAGCAGGCCAATCCTTCGCTCGCCTTGGCCCGCCACCTCAATCGCCTCGCTGATGAATTTCCGATGACGACCTGGTGGATGACGGCGATGTTCCCCGTCTATTTCAAGGCCGCAAACATCCTCTACCAATTCCGCTCCTGGCAGCGTCATTTCTACCTCGCGTATCTGAGCAAATATTTTCGAATCGGCCTATTCGGCGGCAAATGGTCGCACGTCGGCGCCGATCATGGCGACACCGGCCAGTGGGTCGATTTCCTCCAGTTTCCCCAGGCATTGGCTCAGGGGAAAGTCGCCCTGGACATCGTGGCCGGCTGGGACGAGGAAGGGCTCACCGCCAAGACATTCGAGCTGGCCGCGTGCGGCGTCGCGATGATCCATAACGAGTGCATCGGGCTCCCGGAAACTTTTGAAATGGGTCGCGAAATCGAAATCTTCACGTCACCCAAACAAGCGCGTGAGCAGGTCACACGATTAATCGAAGATGAAAACCGCCGCCACCAAATGGGCGACGCCTGCCGCGCCCGATTGATCGCCCAGCACACCTGGGGGCATCGCGTAAAACGGATGTTCGAGCTGAGCGACATCCCGATCGAGATGTTTCGTTAACGGCGTCGAATATCGCTTTACATGATGCTCCGGACGGTTTATTCAAGACGGCGATGAACGTACGCGTGGTGTTGATCGCGGCCGTGCCAACGCAGTGGGACCTCGAGGGGCGCATTGCGGGGAAAGTGTCGCTCCCACTAACCGCCGAGGGGTTCGACGCCGCCAAGAAAATGGTCGACTCCCTCCCCGGCCCGATCCAGAGTGTTTATCGCCACGCCGCCAACGAAGCCGCCGACCAGATCGCCAAGCTCATTGCGCACAAATTTGCTCTCCGCCCCCGCGACAACTCCGGCCTCGAAGCCGTCGGCATGGGCCTTTGGGAAGGCCTCTTGCCCGAGGACGTGCGTCAGCGGTTTCCCACCGTATTTCCCCAGTGGCAGAGCAATCGCCTGGGCGTAACTCCCCCCGATGGCGAGCCGATTTCCGCCGCCATCGAGCGATTGCGGACAACCTTGCGCCGAATCCTTCGCAGACAAGGTGGCCAAACTGTCGCCTTTGTGCTGCGCCCCGTTGTATTGGAAATCGCCGCGGGAATCCTTTCCGGCGAGCCCGAACAGGACATCGCCTCCCACTTGCACACGCCGCGCACTGCGGCGACGATTGAAGCAGACCCGGCCAAACTATGACCGGGACAACGATCATTATGTCCCAAGCTCCGAACGATTCATTAAACAAAAAAGACGGCGTCCCCGAAGGTCTCTGGATGCGATGCGCCGAATGCGGCGCCATGCTCTTCCGCAAGGTCGTCGAGGAAGGACTCCACGTCTGCCCTGAATGCCAATCCCATTTCCGCATCCCGGCCCGCACGCGCATCGAGCAACTGGTCGATCCGAGCAGCTTCGAGGAGATGTTCGACGATCTTGAGCCGGCCGATCCTCTCAAGTTTGTTGACAAGAAAGCCTACAAAGATCGGCTTAAAGACGAGCAGGAAAAATCGGGCGAGAAGGACGCCGTTATTTGCGGCAAAGGCTTTATCAAGGGCCGACCGATCATGATAGCCGCCATGGACCCCACTTTCATGATGGGCTCCATGGGGAGCGTGGTTGGCGAAAAAATCACCCGAACTATCGAAACCGCCGCCGAGGAAAAACTCCCCCTGCTGATCGTCAGTTGCTCCGGCGGCGCGCGCATGCAGGAATCCGCTTTGTCCCTGATGCAAATGGCCAAGACCAGCGCCGCGATCGCCCGCCTCGACGACTCCGGCGGGCTCTTCATCAGCCTGCTGGCCGACCCCACCACCGGCGGCGTCACCGCCAGCTTCGCCATGCTCGGCGATTTCATCCTCGCGGAGCCCAAAGCTCTCATCGGCTTTGCCGGCCCGCGCACGATCTGGAACACAATCAAGGTCGAGCTCCCCGACGGCTTTCAGCGCAGCGAATTTTTGGAGGAAAAAGGGTTCATCGACTTCGTCGTCCACCGCAAAGATCTGCGCAACGAAATCGCCCGATTGGTCGATTTCTGCGGAAAAGAATCCCGCTGATCTTCATCGCGTTTTCCGAATCTCCACCTGCTCGTTCCGCGACAATTCCGCCAGCGTTTGCTTGGACATCGTCGCCCGGATCACCACCCCTCCATCAATAAAATCCCGGCTGATCACGCTGGCATGTGTTTCAATGAAGGCCAGCAATTTCCCCTTGCCCGCGTCCACCTCCAGCGTCGCTTCCACATGCTGAGCCCGCACCTGCTTTTCAACAGCTTCGCAAAGATCCTCAATCCCCTGCCCGCTCTTGGCGCTCAGCGGGATCGCTTCAGGATACAGCGTGCGCCACTCGGTATATTTGTCCGCCCCCTCCTCCGTATCGATCTTATTGAGCAGCAGAATCTCCGGCTTACCCTCGACACTGATCTCCTCCAGCACCTTGTGCACCGAATCGAACTGCTGCTGCGCGTGCGGATGCCCCACGTCCAGCACGTGAAGCAGCAGATCGGCGTGAACCGCTTCTTCCAGAGTCGCCTTAAAACTGGCCACCAGATTGTGCGGCAAATCCCGGACGAACCCGACCGTATCGCTGAGCAGCACTCGCAGCCCACGATCCAGCTTCCATGCCCGCGTCTTGGTATCCAGCGTCGCAAACAGCTTGTCATCCGCGTAGGCGCCCGCGGCGGTGAGCGTATTAAAAAGCGTGCTCTTTCCCGCGTTGGTATAGCCAACAATACACACGGTGAAGTTCTCGCGAGTCCGCTGCGCGACTTCTCGGCCTCGCCGGTCCTGAATGCGTTTGATCTCTCCCTTGAGCCGGTCGATCCGCTTGCGCACGAGCCGCCGGTCGATTTCAAGCTGCTGCTCGCCGGGCCCGCGCGTCCCGATGCCTGCCGGGGCGCCGCCCGCGATCCGCTCCAGGTGCCCCCACATCCGAGTCAGCCGCGGATAGGTGTACTGCATCTGCGCCAGCTCCACCTGCAACTTCGATTCACTGGTTCGTGCTCGCGTCGCGAAAATATCGAGGATCAACTCCGACCGATCCAGAACTTTGATCCCTTCCATCGGCGGGCTGGCCGCTTCCTCGTTGATCGTTTTTTCCAGCGCCCCGATCTGGCCGGGCGACAGGTCGTTATCGAAGATGATGACATCCGCCTCTTCCTTGATGGCCAGATGAGCAATCTCCACCACTTTGCCGCTGCCGACATAGGTTCCAGAGTCGATGTGCTGTCGTTTCTGGAGGATCGTGCCGACCACCTTGGCCCCGGCGGTCTTGGCCAACGAGGCAAGCTCGCCCAGCGGATCGCGAGGATCGGCCGTGGATTTGGGCAGGATGACGCCGACGAGAATCGCGCGTTCCTGGCGGACGGAGAGTTGTGCGCGCTTTAGCTCTGCCATAAAGAATGAATTGTAAATAACCAGCGCGGATTGGGAATGAGAGCGAACAAAGGGAATATCATCGTCACCGGAGCCCTTGCCGCGTTTTGACGCTTTTCGGCGGCGGGGATAGCATACCACGCCGCTCGTCTAACTCGCGCCTTTTCGAGGAGATGCCGATGACCCCGCAAGAAGTGCTCAAGCTCTGCAAGGAAAAGAAGGTCCAGTTCGTCGATCTGCGTTTCATGGATTTTCCGGGGTTGTGGCAGCATACGACCTGTCCGATTTCCGAACTCACGCTGGAAAGTTTCGATCATGGGTTTGGGTTTGACGGAAGCAGCATCCGGGGATGGCAAGCGATCAACGAGTCGGACATGCTGCTGGTGCCGGTGGGGAGCACGGCCAAGATCGATCCGTTCATGCTGCACACGACGCTATCGATCATCTGCGACGTGCGCGATCCGATCACCAAGAAGGAATATTCTCGCGACCCGCGCTCGATCGCGCGCAAGGCGACGGAATATCTGAAGAAATCGCGCATCGCCGGCACGGCGTATTTTGGGCCGGAACTGGAGTTTTTTATCTTTGATCAGGCGTTCTACGATCAGGGGATCAACTTCGGGAAGTATTACGTCGGCAGCCGCGAGGGGATCTGGGGACGAGGGGACGAGGATCCTTCCAACCTGGGGTACAAGGTGAGGCTGAAGGAGGGATATTTCCCGACGCCGCCGATGGACACGATGCAGAACATTCGCAGTGAGATGGTGGCAACTCTGATCGACTTGGGAATTCCGGTGGAAGCGCATCATCATGAAGTGGCCACGGGCGGGCAGTGTGAAATCGACATGCGCTACCAGGACCTGGTAACGATGGCGGACAACGTGATGCTGTATAAGTACGTGTGCAAGAACGTGGCCGCGCGGCATGGGAAGGTCGTGACGTTCATGCCCAAGCCGTTGTTCCAGGACAACGGGTCGGGGATGCATGTGCATTTCAGCTTGTGGAAGGGGGATAAGCCGCTGTTCGCCGGGAACAAATA
>CAZCKE010000221.1:0-7245 GCA_964499005.1 uncultured Tepidisphaeraceae bacterium | reverse complement strand
GGGCATATGAGGATGGAGAAAAACGACCGCGTACATCAGCATGGGCGATTGGGTAATCTCCCCGAGCCTGGGATGGATGAGGTGAACAGTACGCAGGACCAAACGGCTGAGAACGCCGGGCTTCAACTCAATCTCGCCCTCAACTACGGCAGCCGGGCGGAGATCACCGATGCCGTGAGGGCCATCGCGGAAAAAGTGGCTTTGGGCGAAATGGCTCCCCGAGACATCGGCGAGCAAACGATCAGTGATCATCTCTACACGGCCGGGATGCCGGACCCGGATGTATTGGTCCGCACCGCCGGGGAGATGCGTGTGAGCAATTATCTCCTGTGGCAGATCAGCTATGCGGAACTGGTCGTGAGCCAAGTCCTCTGGCCCGATTTCACGGTGGCGGACCTGCACAAGACGCTCAAGGAATTCGCCTCCCGCAACCGGCGCTTTGGTGCGCTGGACAAGACCAACACGCTGCGAGTTTAGAAATCTCAGCGCGCCCACGCCAATGGCAACCGACACATCCCTGCGCAACAGACTGACCTTCGGCCCGCTGATGATGGCTGCACTCCTCGCGACGCTTTATTTGGATCACCTCATTGAAAAACGGACCCATGGTTGGGTGCACATTACCGTTCGCGGCATCCGGCACGACCAGGGGCTGGCGGGGGTCGGGTTGTTCCTGCTCCTGATGGTTCTGCTGCCGATGGCGATGACCGAATTGGCGCAGATCTTTACCGCGGAAAACGTCAGACCCTATCGACTCATCGCGGCGCTGGGATCGGGCATGCTGCTCTTGCACGCCTTCCTCACGCAGTTTCAATGGTTTCAGCTCATCTCGGCATCAACACTGATGTTCATCGTCATCTTTGCGATGATCCTGGCGGCGCTTCGGCGGGCCAGCCAGCGCGAAACACAGGAGGCGATCACGCACATGGCCGGCACGGTCCTGGCGATGCTCTATTTGGGAGGATTGGGGTGGTTTTTAATGGCGCTGCGCGTCAAGCATTCGTTGGATCGGGGCCACGGATTTCAAGGCTCAACCGAGGCTGTCGTGATGATCCTGCTGGTCGTGAAATTCTGCGACATCGGCGCCTATTTCGGTGGCCGAGCGATCGGAAAGCATAAGCTCATTGCCTGGCTCAGCCCCGGCAAAACCTGGGAAGGTTTGGCCTGCGGCCTGGCGACATCCGCACTGATCGGGTTGGCATGTGCGAAGTTTTGGCCTGACGCTCTGTCAACTTTGAACTGGAAAAAGGCGCTGATCTTCGGCGTCGTCATTGGAGGAATTGGTCAGGCCGGGGATCTGTTGGAAAGCCTCATGAAGCGCGACGCCCATGTCAAAGACAGCGGCAATTTCATGCCCGGTTTTGGGGGCCTTCTTGCTTTGTTTGTTAGTCCGTTGCTGCCTGCACCCTCCGCCTATCTGTTTTTCATCCTCTTCTAATCGAGCTTTTTGATCCTAAAGTTCCGTGGCTGCACGCTTTACGGCCCTGGTGGTTTTAAGCCTATGCTCATGGGCCCATCCCTCGCTTTTTCGGCCCCTTCCTGAGAAGATAGGCTAACCGCCGTGAACGATGACTCGTGATTGGGTGCCCGACATTAGTTGATGGAACAGAGACCGATGAACTCGGTCCGGACTTTGCTTTGCTTCAGAACTCAGCCGTGCAACTAAACATCACTTTAGAGCAACCTGACAAAAAACTGGCCCTCTTTGGGTCGGCCGACCGGTATCTGCGGATGATCCGCGACACCTTTGGGGTCCAGGTCATCGGCCGCGACGAAGAGGTGCGTCTCAGCGGGGAACGAGACCAAGTGGGGAAGGCGGCAGCGGTCCTCGAACAATTGCAGAAAACGCTGCGGCGGCAGGATTGGCTGAGCGTGGAGGATGTCGGCAAGGCCATCGGCCGGGCCGCCGATGAATCGCGGGAGCAATCGGCGGATGAGATCGATGTCTATGCCAAGGGGCAGGCGATCAAACCCAAGACGGCCGGCCAGCGTACATACATCCACGCGATTCTGCAGCATGATCTGACCTTTTGCACCGGGCCGGCGGGAACGGGCAAAACGTACTTGGCCGTTGCGGTCGCCGCCAGCATGCTCAAGCATGGTCAGGCCAAGCGACTGATTCTGGCGCGGCCCGCGGTCGAGGCGGGGGAGCGGCTGGGATTTTTGCCGGGCGATCTGCAGGCGAAGGTGAACCCGTACCTGCGTCCCCTGTTTGACGCATTGCATGACATGATGGATTTCGAGCAGGTCAAGCGGTTCATGGTCAACGACGTGATCGAGGTCATCCCGCTGGCGTTTATGCGCGGGCGAACGCTCAATGAAAGCGTGATCATTCTCGACGAAGCGCAGAACACAACGGCGTCGCAGATGTTGATGTTTTTGACGCGCCTGGGGCACGATTCCAAGATGATCGTCACCGGCGATGCGACGCAGGTCGATCTGCCGGTCAATGCGCGCAGCGGCCTGTTGGACGCGATCGAGAAATTGAATGGCATTCGAGGAATCGCGACCGTGCGACTGGAGCACAGCGACATCGTCCGGCATCGGTTGGTGCAGAACATCGTCAACGCCTACGAGCGAAACGGGCAAATGAACCATGAGGGCATGGGCGCGGACGGCCGAGCCGTAATGGAAGGATGAAAGGGAAGTCTCCGTGTTTGGATGGAATAAACGTTTTGCCCAGCGTCGTCGCACGATCAATCGCGAGAGCCGCGCGGATTCGCGGTCGGCGTGGATGCGATTGCGTGAGTGCGGGGGCGCGGCGTCGCTTGGGATCGCGGGGATTTTTGGCCTCTGTTTGTTCGGGCTATTTCTCCTTCGCCAGCAGGTCGTTGCCTACCGTCCGGGCGAATATGTTCCCCACGACATCACCGCTCGAGTCGATTTTAATTTTGTCGATAAAGCATCGTTTGATCGCCTCGTCGAGAGGGCACGCGACGAAGCACCGCACGTTTATCGGCAAACCAGTGACGATATCTGGGGTTCTCTCGAAGCTCTTCTGCTCTCGTTGCCCGATCGGGCGCATGGCATCAGCCAGGAACAGCTCGATCCTCCGCTGCGCGATGTCCTGGACAGCGGGGCGTTGACGGCGCTGGAGCAGGATCGCAGCGGCCCGGACCGAAAACGATATGAGGAGAACGTTCGTCAATTCGTGGCTTTCGCGCAGAAGAACCTGACCTCGCCGTCGGGGAAGTCACTGGTGATTCTGGCGCAGGACGATTGGGACCGTGAAACCGCCCGGCCGACCCTGGAGAATTCCCGCCTGATCAATCTGGAACCCGCCACGCTGGACCCGGATAAACAACCGACCATCACACTCAATTCCGAGCGAACGGATGTGGACGTCGCATCCGAGGTTTACGGAACGCGGCTTCCCGACTCGGTTCTGGCCCGGCTTCAGGATTATGCCAAGGGTTTTGACCTGGGCCTGGGTTCCAAAATCGCGCGTTTGACCGAGTGGCACTTGTCCCAGCATCCCAACTATCAACTGGACGAAAGTGCCACGGCGCAGCTGCAAAACTTCAGGGCCGATCATGTCGATCCCAAACAGGCGGTTCGGCAATACCTCCATGATTCGGTGATCGTTCTCAAGGGCACCACGATTAATGACCGCGATTGGCAGGTATTGCGGGCGGAGAACGACGCCTATCAGAATTCCCTGCGCGGCGATGTCATCGGATCATGGCAGTATCGATTCGGCCTATTTCTGTCCGCTTTCGCGATGACGATCGCCTTATGCGCGTATGTCGCGCGATATCAGCCCCGCTGCGTTCGCAATCATTCCCGCGCGATCGCCATCGCGGCGTTGCTCCTCTCGATGCTTCTGATTTCCGAGCTGGCAGGCATCAGCAGCTATTCACTCTACTTCCTGGGCATCGTTCCGATCATCGTCGCGGCGATGATTTTGACCATCGCCTACGATCAGCGATTTGCCGTTGGAGTGGCGACGATTCACGCGGTCATGGCGACTGCCGTCCTTCACGAAAATCTCGAATTCTTCATGGTCCTGTGGGTCGGCGTCATCACGGCCTGTTACTTGCTGGATGACATCCGGACCCGGAGCAAATTGATCGAAGTGGGCGGCATCACGTCGCTGGCGATGATTATCGTCACGGCTGCCAGCGGAGCGATTCATCTGGAGCCGCGACAATTCATTGCCGTGAATTGCCTCTACGTCGGGCTCGCGGGATTGGCCGCGGGTTTCGTCGTGCTGGGAATCCTGCCGTTCATCGAGAAAGCGTTCCGGATCACCACGAGCATGACGTTGCTGGAATTGGCCGACGTCAGCCTGCCGCTGTTGCGCCGGCTGGCGTTGGAAGCGCCCGGCACCTACAACCACAGCCTCCAGGTCGCGACGCTCGCTGAAGCGGCCGCGGAGGAGATCAAGGCCAATTCGCTCCTATGCCGCGTCGGCAGCTACTACCACGACATCGGAAAGATCAGCAAGCCGGACTATTTCGTGGAGAACCAGACGGGCGGGGAAAATCGGCATCTCAATCTTTCGCCGACCCTTTCGCTGAGGATTATCCTGTCACACGTCAAAGATGGCGTGGAAATGGCCAAGCAATACGGCCTGCCCACCAGCATCCTGCCGATCATCCAGCAGCATCACGGCACGACGCTGGTGGAATATTTTTACAACCAGGCGATGACGCAGACGGACAACCAGCCCGATTCGGGGCCGCGGCTCAGCGATACGGAATTTCGCTATCCGGGCCCCAAGCCCAAGAGTCGCGAGGCCGCGATCGTAATGCTTTGCGATGCCGTGGAGAGCGCCTGCCGGTGCATTGCCGAGCCGACCGTCAGTCGAATCGAATCGCTGGTTCATGAATTGGCGCTCAAGCGGCTACACGATGGGCAGTTCGATGAATGCGATCTGACGATGCGTGACCTGGAGCGGGTCGAACGCTCGCTGGCCAAAACGCTGGCCGCGATCTACCACGGCCGCATCGCTTACCCGAGCAACAGCACCCTGACAGCCGCCGCGCCGACGTCGGCGCCAACAGTGAAAACCGCGTGAATGGCTTCCCCCACCCATCGTCTGCGACTTGAGATTCGTGCCTCGGGCGGCCGCCTTCCGAGGCGTTATCTTCGCTCTCATATTCTTGCCGCCCATGCGTTAGTCCATTCCAGGCTCCGAGAGCTTTCCATCGCGTTGGTTGAGGGCCGGCAAATGTCTCGCTTGCATCACCAATATTTGCGACAAAAATCGCCAACCGACGTCCTCACATTCGAGCTGGAACATGACGGTCGCGGGCGAGCAATCTCGGGCGAAATCGTGATCTGCACCTCCGTTGCCCGCCGCCAGGCACGGCGGCTGGGGCACTCCGTTCGCCGGGAACTGCTGCTCTACGCGCTTCACGGGTTGTTGCACTTGAGCGGATGGGACGATAGAACCGAAGCGGCGTTCGCAGCGATGCACGCCAAGGAAGATGAGATCCTGAGCAAGTTGGGTGTGAGCAAAACGTTCGATTCCAAGCGGGGCCTTCGCCAAGACGCGGGAGCCCGCTGATGTGGCTATATCTGACCATCGCGGGGGTGGCGCTGGCGACGCTTCTGTCCCTGTTTTTTTCGTCGCTGACGTACTCGCTGCGCGAATATTCCCGGCCCAAACTCGCGGATTTTCTCGGGCGGCGCGACGGGGACGGATGGTTTGAGCCGATCACGCGGCACGCGAGCGATCTGGTTTTTCTCACCGCCGTTGGACGGCAGTTCGCCAACATTTTGATCTTCGTGCTGGTCTTTGCCTCCTTCGAGCAGACCACCTACGGGCGAGCGGCCAAGTATGGCATGACGATCGTGGTGGCGGGTTTGATCGCGGTTTTTTTCTCGATCACGGTCCCGCATGCCGCGGCCCGATACGCGGGGGCACAAATCGTCGGATATTTCGCGCCGTTCCTGAATCTGTTTCGCGTGATCTTTTCTCCTTTCGCCAAGCTGATGCACGGCACTGACGATGTCGTCCGCCGCGCGATGGGCGCCAGCAACACGGTCTCGCAGACACGCGCCGAGGAGGAAATTCTCGAAGCCGTCGAAGTCGGCGAGGAGCGCGGCCTGGTCGACGAGCAGGAACGCGAGATGATCGAATCGGTCATCGAATTCCGCGGGATCACCGTCGGCCACGCAATGACCACCCGCCAGGAGATCGTCGCTCTCAATACCGGCTCAACCCTGGACGATGTCAAACGGGCGATCGAAGAGAGCGGCCATTCCCGCATCCCGGTCTATGAAGGGAGCGTCGATCACATCGTGGGAATTCTGCACGCGCGCGATCTGATCAAGCACCTGGGCATTGGCGACCTGCAATTCAGCGTTCCATCCGCCATGCGCCCGGCGATCTACGTTCCCGAGACCAAGCCGCTCCGCGATCTGCTCAAGGATTTCCGGCTCCAGAAGATTCATATCGCCATCGTGCTCGACGAATATGGCGTCACCTCCGGTTTGGTGACGATTGAGGACATTCTCGAAGAATTAGTGGGAGATATTTCGGATGAGCACGAGCCGCATGAGCCGGCGATGTTCAAACGGATTGACGACGCGGTCGCCGAAGCTGACGCGAAGATCCACATTGCCGAACTGAATCGCCTGGCCGGCATTTCGCTGCCGGAAGATGCCGGCTATGAAACTCTCAGCGGATTTTTAAGCACGGCTTTGGCGAGAATCCCCGAGAAGGGGACTTCCTACGAGCACGAGCATGTCCGCTATACGATTCTCGACGCGGCCCCGCAGCGGATCAATCGAGTAAAGATCGAGCGATTGCCGCAGACTGTGTCGCCGGCGGCTGAGCCCGCATAGCGCGGGCGAGGATCAAGCCCGAAGCCAGAAATCCGAACAAAACCATAAACCCGAATAACGAAAGCGGAGTTCCATCATCGGGGTTTCGCCATTCGGATTTACTTGAGGGCCGCTTCTTCGCAGTGCAACAGGTGGAACTCATACGCGTCCACCAGCGCCTGCCAACTGGCGTCGATGATGTTGCCGCTGACGCCGATGGTGCCGAAGTTTTCGCGGTGGCCGCCGGCCCCGTCGCGGCGGCATTCGATGACGACGCGCACCTTGGCGGCAGTTTCATCCTTGGAGTTGATGACGCGAACCTTGTAGTCCGTCAGATGCACTTGGGCGATCTGCGGATAGTGGTTCTGAAGGGCTTTTCGCAGGGCCCCGTCCAGCGCGTTGACCGGCCCGTCTCCCTCGGCCACCCGATGCTCGGCACCGGCGAGACGTATCTGCCGGTCGCCACCGCGA
>CAZCKE010000220.1:0-7250 GCA_964499005.1 uncultured Tepidisphaeraceae bacterium | reverse complement strand
CGCGTCGGCAAAATTCCCTCGCCCCATCCCCCCCCGCCGGGTCCGTCCGCAGAATCTGCTCGCCCACGCTCAACTCCTCGACAAATTCCCGCCACTCGATCGCCCCCAGCAACCGCAGGCTCGTGATGCTATTCCCGATCGATACCTGGTCAGCCGCCTGATCCTGGCTCGTGCGCGCAAATACCTGGTCCAGGCTCATCCCCGCCTCGACCATCCGCTGCTCCAGCCACGTCATTGGGAACGCCAGTGCCGACCCCTGCCCATGCAACCGGCTCGCAAATTCCGCCACAAACGCATTGCTGAGCGGTGGATCGGACTTCACCATCTCCGCCAGCACCAACACGACCTTCGCCGGGTCCTTGTTGGCCATCTCCATCATCCGCTCGACCCAATATGCCGCCAGTTCCCGGTCCGACCGCCCGCTCCCCACCCGCGCCGCCACGCGCCGCAAATTCTCGATCAAAGCCAGCCGCAGCATGATCGGGATCGCCCACAATTCCCCGATCTTCAAAAAGCTGATCGTCTGATACGACGCGACGAACGCCCGCAAGCTGTCCGCGTCCACGCGCCCATCCACGTGCGAGATCAATTCCTGCGCGATGTCATAAACGCGCGGCAACCCCGCCGACGGCCCACTCGTCAGGTGCGGCAATTCCAGGCTATACCGCCTCGGTAAGTGCCGCCGTGCCGTCCGGATCTGCTCTTCAATGACATGATAATTATCCAGGAACCATTCTGCCGCCGGTGTGATCCGCCGCCCCTTCCGCACCGCCTCCGAAATCAGTGCATAGGTGCCCCCCAGCAGCGCTTCATTCCGCGCCAGCCGCCGCAACAGACGGTCTGAACCCTTCCCCGAACCCACCTCGTGCGTGGTTGCCAGGGCCTTGGCATGTCGCTCGAGCTGATTGACGCTGAACAGTTCCGCGCGCAGCGGCTGCTCTTCCCGGGACATCCCGGCAGGAAATAGTCGCTCGGCGCTCGTGGTTCGCCGCCATATTCGATTCGCCAGTGCAATGGCCAAACAAATCTCCCTTGCATTTTCGTTTAGACCAATCTCTTCCTGAGCTTACATCAATCCAAGCCGGCCCGACCACGGACAAAGTTTCCCATCCACTTCGGATCATGGATTTCCCGATGACTACAATTGCTTGGCTTGTAATAATGGGCGCAAATTTACATGGAAGGAGCACGTCGATGACTACCGCACATTACATTTGCCGCCGCGAAGGGGACGAATTCGTCGTCGTTCGAGTGGATCTGGCTGCGATCGCCCGCCGCGCCGGCAGCGCGGCCATCGGCGCTGCCCTGCTTTTGAAGGCCGCGCGAAGGATCGGCCTTTTTGGCGGCCTGGTCGGAATCACCGGTGCCGCCTTCATGTTTCACGGTATCACGGGCAGATCCCCCGCGGATTTGCTCCCCAAACCGGGCAACCGGCATCGACACGGCCGCGCCAACGCGCCCTCCTTCCGCGATGAAGGCACTCGCCCCACCCAGGAGCCCGCCGATCAAGTTGAGGAAGCGTCGATGGCTTCATTCCCCGCAAGCGATCCACCCGCTCATCAAACGCAGGTGGATCCCCCAGCCACAACCTAGCAGTAATCAAGATTGCTTGACTATCCATTCGACGGCGTAGCGCACCAGTTCCACGCCCGATTCCAGGTTGAGCTTTTGCTTCAGGTGCTCCCGATATGTTTCGATCGTCTTGACGCTCAGACACAGTTTGTCCGCGATGTTCGCCGTCGACATTCCCTGGCCGATGAGCCGAAACACTTCCAGCTCCCGGTCGCTGAGCTTATTAACGGCCGTCCTCCCGCTCTCTTTTTCCTCTGAATCGACGGATGCCTTGCCGATCAGCCGATCTGCCATCCGTTCGCTGAGGTATGTCTTGCCGGCCAGGATTTGCTTCATTGCGTCCAGCAGCGTCTCCGGAGGATGTTTCTTCATCACATAACCCCGCGCTCCGGCCCGCAGCAGGCGCTCGGCGTAAATCTCCTCCTCGTGCATTGAATACGCCAGAATCAGCAGGTTCTCCCATCGCCGCTTCAACTCTTTGGTTAATTCCACCCCGTCGTTTCCATCCAACGAAACATCCACGATCACCAAGTCCGGCGACACCCGGCTGATCTCCGAATAGGCATCCCCCAGATTCGCCGCCTCGCCGCACAACTCCATCCCCGGCTCGCTGTTGATCAAGTCCGCCAATCCACGTCGCAGTAAAGCGTGGTCATCCACGACAAATATTCGTGCCTTACCGGTCCCTTTGGCAGGATTTTTTTGCAATTTTTTCTCCACTGCAAGCATCGTTTCTCCGATTTTTAGCCTCCCCAGGGTCGGATTTTTCGGTTCAGTCCGCCGTTTTACGGCTCTATTCCGCCCTCACGCAAAAATTACTTTCTCGCATCAGTGATTCCCCGATCCTTACTTCATTTTCTACCGAGCTATGCTCCGAACGGTCAATGCCAATTCTGCCCGGGTTGTTGCCGGGCTGGCGTGCGACGAGGTTTGTCATAAGGAGAAAACAATGGATACCGCAATCGTAAATATACAGGACACCATCGACCATCTGATCAGCATCTGCCGCGATGGGGCGCAAGGCTTCGAGGCCGCTGCCAACGCGATCGACAACGCGACGCTCAAAAGTGAGCTGTTGCAATACGGCCGTCAGCGCGCCGGCTTCGCCTCGGCCCTAGCCAACGTGATGCAGGAAATGGGTTATTCCCCCGCTACTCGCGGGACGGTTTCCGGCGCGATGCATCGCGGCTGGATCAACCTGATGAAGGTCACGCCCGGCGATAACGAGCACGCCATCCTGGCTGCCTGTGAACGCGGCGAAGACTCCGCCGTGGAAGCCTATGCGGAATCGATGGGCGCCATGTTGCCCGACGGCATTCTGGAGTTGATTTCGACGCAATATCAGGCCGTTCGCGCCACGCACGATCGTGTCCGCTCGCTTCGTGACGCGGCTCAGAAAGATTGACGTATCGAATGACATCGCGTCGCGCGGCCGCCCCCGCGCGACGCACTTAAACCTGGGCGCTAATTCAATCATTGGGAGGTTCGCATGCTTCGTTGGAGTTTAATTTTCATGGTGGTTGCCTTGGTCGCGGCCGTTCTGGGTTTTGGCGGCATCGCCGGGGATGCCTCCGCGATCGCCCGCGTGTTGTTCTTTATTTTCCTCGTTCTGTTTCTGGTGGGGCTCATACTCGGCCTGCTGACAGGCCGCCGCCCTCCCATGGGACCCATGGTATGACGCGGATGGCCATCACCGCCGTCGCGTTTGGTTCGCCGTTTGCATGATTCCGATAGGACCAGACGGCATGAACAATCGGCAAACTTTTTCAGGAGATCAAAATGTCTAAGACAGCAACCGACAAGGACGTTTCCAACGATTTCACGTCCGACATCGACACCCTTAAGAAAAGTTTTTCGCAGCTTCGCGAGGACGTCAGCGATTTGCTGAGCAATGCCGCCGGCGCCGGGCGATCCGGCGCCAACAACATGCTCGGCAACGTCAAGCATCGTCTTTCCGATCTGCGCGATCGGGGCGCCGAGCAAGTGGAAAGCATCGAGGAATCGATTGCCGACCATCCTGTGACCAGCGCCCTGATCCTGTTCGGAATCGGCTACATCACCGCGCATCTGCTGCGGCGGAGGTAACCCGTTTCGAGGTCATTCACCATGACGACCACAGCGAAACCCCTGGCCCGGCTCCGAAATTTCGCGGCGCGTTTTATGCCGGCGAAAATGCTTCTCCACCCGCACATCGCGTTGTTCGTGCTGGTGGGGTTGCTGACCGGCATCGCGCTGTACCGGTACGCTCCCGCCGGGCTGGGGACGCTGTGGTTCATCGGGACTGCCTGGATCACGCTGCTCTGCATGGTCGCCCGGTGGCGCTTGTCCAAGACAGGCGAGTTGGATCTCTCCGAGTGGGTCGAGGAATCGGATGCCTTCAACGACGCCCCGGCGCTGTTGGACGATGCCGGCTCGTCATTGGGTTATCCGATCATTTTGGAACGGCGTTTTTCCGCGCCGACGCGACGTCTATCGCCGCTTTACGGATCGCCGCGTCAGCGCACACCGCGCGCTCATCCCCTTCGCCGCCGCCGATCGATTCCGCCCCACTATCCGGAGGCCAAATGAACCTCACGGATCAACTTCAAGCTGATGTGCATGATTTGGATTCGCCGCACGCACAGATCGATGAGACGTATTGGCGCGACGCGATCCTGCAACGGCAGTATTACGGAGAAAAGATCGGATTCGACCGCTATCGCTGGGCGCTTGGCTATGAGCAATCCGTCTGCCTGCGCAATGGGCGCCAGATGGAAATCAACGAAGTCTTGGCCGACCTGGCCGACGGGTGGACCAAATTCGGCGGGCCCACCGGGCTGACCTGGGAAGAGGCCCGAGACGCGGTCATCGACTCCTGGTATCGCACCGACACGCTGATGGCCGAGGCCATCGCCAATCAGGCGGGGTTTAAGACTCCGCCCACGTTTAGCGAGCGCGGCTCCAAGGTGCCGCGCAATGTGGATGAAGCGAATGTTTAACTTCATCCTGACCAATTGAATTTCTTAGTGACCCACCGGGTCGAAGGAGAAAACCATGGGACTCATCCTGTTGATCGTCGTCGTTTTACTGCTGGTCGGCGGCTTGCCCGCCTGGCCGTATAGCCGTGAATGGGGCTATGGCCCCAGCGGCATTATTGGCACGCTGCTGCTTATTTTGCTGATTCTCATGCTGCTCAGAGTTCTTCCCTATGGATTCTGATCGGCCACAAAACTGGTGGGCCGGGCATGTTGGTCCGGCCCTGCAATTTCAAAGTCATTGCCCACGGCGACGATCCAAATCGCCTGGGCCATTTAAGAAGGAGTTCGCTATGATGAAGTATGCTTTTGCAATTATCTGTGCGTTGGGAGCAAGCGTGATGCTGATGACTCTCAATGGCTGCTCGACCTCTGAGCCGGGCGCCAAGGATACCTTGGGCACCTACAGCACGAACGTGGCGGCATCGCCTGACAAGGTCACGACCGCGGCTGCCAAGGCCGCGGAGGATCTGAAGTTGTCCGATATCAATAGCTCGGGCACCAAAGTGGATGGCAAAGTGACCGCCCGGACCGCCCAAGGTGATCAGGTGGCCATCGACATCGAACAGGCCGGCGACAATGTGAGCAAGGTGAGCATCCGCGTCGGCACGACTGGCGACGAGGCCGTGAGCAAACAGCTTGTGGACCGGATCAAGAGCCATTTGGGCTGGTTCTGATGATCGGAGCCGGTTTGATGAATCCGAGACCCGGCGGGGCATTTTCCCCGCCGGGTTTCTTTGTTTTTTATTGCGCGCCATTTGCTTCCGGGCGACATTTTTCGTTAGTCCTTTGTCATTGGTCATTTGCGCGAAGCGGCGAATTTCGCGTGCACAGATGGGCAATGGGTATAAGTAACTGGGAGTGCGAGGGTTGCGAGTGAAAGATGAGGTTCTGGAACAAGAAGATACAGGTGGTCGATGCGCCAAACGAAATTAGATTGGGCGAAACCTGAGATGGAACGGATGATTTTGAAAGGGGTTGTAAAAATCTTTCAAAAACCTTCACTCCCTGCGCCCTATATGGGGGAAATGTTTTTTCTGATGGCAAGCGCGGGATTGGCGTTTGGAAGCGAAGGGTGGATTTGTTTGATGGGGAGAAAATATTTTTGAGGGATGCACGAGGTGACGAAAAGTGAATTGCCCGAGAGGGGTTGAACCTTGTTGTCGGGCGGGTTTGGGCGGGATTTTTTAAAAATACGGATGCAATGCAGGGGCGGAGGGAAAACCCCATAAGGCCCCGTTTGACAAGCTCACGGCTGGCCCTTCGGTCTGAGCTCATTGTCGAAGACAAGCTGTTTTCCCTCCGCCCCTTGCAACCCCACCACTCTTTCGGGCTTACCCTCAAGCCGTCCAAGGTCATTTTCAATTCGATTGTGTGAAGGATAAGATTGTAGCTAACAGGAGCAACACGATGCGATACACAGTTGTTTTGGAAAGAGAAGAAGATGGAGGGTATGTGGCAAGCGTACCCGTGCTGCCGGGGTGTGTGAGCCAAGGTGATAACCGGGATGAGGCGTTGGCAAATATCCATGAGGCGATTGAACTTTACGTCGAAGATTGCAGGGAGGCGGGAGATCCGGTTCCGACCGAAGCGGGGAAAGAGTTTGTAGAAGTCGAAGCGGCGTAAAGTTGCTTCAGCCGAAAAATCGCCCGACAGCGCCTATCTACTTTCATGAAAACTCCAACTGATTTATCGGGGCGCGAAGTCAGGACGGCTCTTGAACGCGTGGGATTTGTGTTTCGGCGACAGACCGGCAGCCACATGATTTTGCGGCGAGAGAATCCATATGCTCGCGTCGTGATTCCAGACCACAAGCAGATTCGAGTGGGGACACTTCGGCGGATTGTGGCGGACGCAGGGCTTACAATCGAGCAATTCATGCAACTGATCGGACGGTGAAATGGCGATCGGCAGAGAAGAAATCCTAGCGGAAATCCGCAAACTCGTTGCCTCGAATGGTGGCGATATCCCCGGAGAGCGCACGTTTTTGGCTGCGACTCGCATTAAACAGTCTGCGTGGGAGGGCAGCCAATTCTTTCCGTGAGACTTTGATGATATGCCGGCTGGCGACATGCGCCTCGGTTTGCCGTTGGTTGGAGACGGTAGATCGTGACGGAATCGCGATTAGGGGAGTAGGTGCCCTGGAGGATTTTGTAAGAGCCGGTAGCGAAAATCAAGTTGCTTGCAAAGGGGGATATCGTTTCCGGAAGTCCTCCAAGGCCAATTCACGGCATTTTCAAAAGAAGATTTTCCACTCGACGTCCTTGCCGGTTGTCGCGGTGAAATCGACTGTGAGCAGGTTCCCATCCGTCTTCAGGGTGGCGGTAAGACCGTCGCTCAATTCCGCGCGCTTCCCGCTGAATCCGTCGGGAACAAAGATGCGTAACCGGTAGGGATCTCCCGCCACCGCGCGGGAAATGCCACTCAGCACCCGCTGGGGGCCATCGTAAGCCAAATCCTTGATATCAACCGCCATCTGCCGAATGTGCCGGCTGGTTGAGATCAGCACGGGGCGGTCCTGCTTTTCCACGATGCTGTAGATATCGCAATCGTATGGGTTCAACGGGCGCGCCGTAAACGTTCCCTTAAACGTCCCGATCAGTTGCCTGCTCCAGAATTCGTATGCGATGTATTCCTTGCTCGGATCGAGGCGGAGGTCCTTAG
>CAZCKE010000219.1:0-7257 GCA_964499005.1 uncultured Tepidisphaeraceae bacterium | reverse complement strand
AAGGCAAATGATTCCCCTCCAGCACGCGCATGAAGCACGCCAGCGGGGCGACGAACGTCTTGCCCTCGCCCGTGGCCATCTCGGCGATCTTCCCCTCATACAACACCAGACCGCCAATGAGTTGCACGTCAAAACAGCGTGCCCGAAACGGCGGGCGGCTTTCCGAGTAAAGCTTTCGCACGGCTTCATAAAGCGAGGGAGGAATTTCGACCGTCTGCCAGGATTGGCCCGTGCTGATAAGCGCCTGTTGGACCTTGTCGTATTCCCCTAGCAAGCCATCGTTCAGCTTATCGGGATCGAAATGATTCTCCGGGTCAAAAATAGAACGAATGCCGATATTCCGGTCCATCGACTCGCGGATGATCGCAAACGCCTCGGGCATGACGTCGGCGGGCCGAAGCTTGCCGCTGGTAATCAATTCGCGAAGCTCCAGCGTTCGCTCGCGCAATTCCTTGTCGGTCTTGACGTTGACCTGCGACTCCAGCGCGTTGATCTGCTCGACCATCCTGCGATATCGCTTGAGGAGCCGCTCATTACGGCTGCCAAATACTTTGGTTAACAATTTATTGAAACCCAGTGCCATGGGGCACCTCCGCCATTCACGCACGTCCGAAAATCAATGAAAGAACGATCAAGCCGGGAATCGAGCCGAACGGTTGTAAGTAGAACCGGGTCGGCTCAGGCGGCTGGCGGCGGAAGGCGGAACTGGAAGGGCAAGAGGCAGGCAGTGTGAACAACCAAGGGACTGACAGGAGGCAGCGGCGGCACTCGAACGGGGGGCAATGCCCGCGTAAACCCCTGGAAAAGCCGGGCAGCGGGCAAATCCCGCCGAAAACCGTCGCCCAATCGCTGCATCAGCCGTCCGGCAACCTGAGTCACAGGCGGACGGCTGGGGGTAACGACGGACTCTCTCTGCGCGCACAAGGAAGTCGCCAGAAAGGTCACGGCCAGCATGTATTTGGCATTTCGCATGCGCTATTTCAGAGATCGGCACTATCCCCCGCTGACCGCCAGCCGTCAAGGCCGCACAAATTTGCCGTGTTACTAACCATTTGCGACTGGAGTAACCTATACTAATAAGTAGTATAGGCGGTGGATTCGTTTGCCGGTTGCGACCCGGCATTTTACCGCCTGTCAGGTCACTCAACTGGAGGCAGGTCATGTCTCGGGGCAGATTCATCCACTGGTTGATTGGAATGTCGTTGACGGTGACCGCGCCCGCGTTGGCGGCCGATCCGTCCGCAACGGGGCAATCACTCCCGACCGAGCCAACCTATCGATACGAACGCTCGGCCGTTTACGACATGGCCCCGGCGATGGGCCGCGCGGCTTTCGCCGATGCCGAATACGATCGAGCTTACTCCGCCTTGGTCGGAACTCTCGCGCAGGCGAAATTGGACTTCGTCAATTCACCCGATTACATCGCCGCCAAACGCGAGGCGAGCGAGGCCGGCGCCGCTTATGACTCCGCCCGGGAAGCGGTGCTAAGCAAGCTGCTCAACAACGCCGAGTATCGCGCTGCCGTCGAAAAACACACTGAGGCGGATATTGCTCTCAAGAGCAATGTGAGCCCCCGCATACAGAGTGCAACCAATAAAATGGAAATCGGATCGTATGTGACTCAGCTCCAGGCCGCGGCGCTTGCCACGGACGCCAATTTTCAAAGCGCCAAGACGCGCCTGACGGCTGCCCAAGACAAGCTCAACGCCCTCCAATACCAATATCAGGCCAAGCTTTCCTCCCAGTCAGCCGTCGTTGCCGCTCGCCAGTCGTATGATACGGCCCGTTCTCTCCGAGCTGGGGCCGAAGGATATCTCGCCGGCGCTTTCATCACGCGCGATGACGCGATTGATGCGGACAACCGCCGGTATCCTCCGCAACCGGTCTACCTGTACGGCGGCATGCAGGTCGGTTACTGGAACCCGTATTATCTGGGCTACTATCACCTGGGCCCCGGCGGATTCTGATCCGGCTTGACCCATGAATCGCACCCTTGGTTGGATCTGCTTTGCCGTGGCGCTGACATGCTGCGCCACGGCGCATGCTCAGACCAATCTCAAGGCAGTCTGCGGTTGGGGCGACGCTTATCGCATTGGCCGATGGACTCCCGTTTTCGTCACCGTCACTGATCCCCACACCCGCGCGATTGACCTGGAGGTCCACGGCGCCTACGGCGTTCACGGCGCTTTGCTCACCCGCCAGCGCGCTGTCGCCGAGCCCCGTCCAACCGTTTATGCATTGCTCTTTCCCGTCAATGCCGACCTGGCCAATGCCGAGGTGATCATCCGCGACGCCCAGACGGGAAAAACCCTGGCAACCCAGGTGCTACAGGACCCCGGAGCTTTCAGCCCGGCCGGGCATATACCCCTTCACTTGCTGGGCGCGACTCAAACGCTGATTGGGATCGGCGGAAATATCGGCGATGCCCTGCTGCTGCAGACGCAACTGAGCCGCACCGGCTTGCCCGCTGGGGTTCTCAACGAAGCCAAGCTGCCCGCCGGCTTCATGGGCTATGAGGGAATCAGCGTGCTGGTCCTGGCCGCCGCAAATCTGCGACAACTCGACGGCGACCAGCAGCGCGGCATCGCGGATTGGATCCAGCGCGGCGGAAATCTCGTCTTAATCCCCGGCGTCGAGCCTCTGCCGCAAGAGGGGCCGATAATCAACATTCTCCCATGCGAGATCGGCGTCAATCGCACGGTGGCCCCTCCGCCAGGAACCGCGACGACCCGCCCCGATTCGACCCTCGCGGGAAATCCTCATTTGAACGCGCGCCAATTATCGCCACGCCCCGATGCTCAGGCGGTCGCACTGATCGCCGGAGAATCGCCGCATTGGACGGCGTACAGCGCTCAGGTCGGATTGGGACGCGTAACCGTTGTGCCTGTGGACATCTCTTCTTTGACGTTTGACCGCGACAGCGCCGCCGTTGAATTCTGGCGTCTGGTCCTATCGGGAATGGTCCCGGTCCCCGGGCCGCCACGGGTGACGGAAATCCAGGTCAGCGACGGGCAGGAAGAGATCATGCCGGCAGGCCCCAAAAGAGCCGATACGGTGGGCCGCGGAACGGCCGAGACCCTCGCGATCCGCAATGCCCTCGGTGTCCTGAATGCCGTACAGCCTGTTCCCGAATATCAATGGCCAGGGTTATTGCTGGCCCTCTCCGGCATCTTTGCCTTGCTGGGACCGGTCGATTCCATTTTGCTGATGCGGCTCGGACAGCCACCGCGACATTGGCTGACGGTGATTGGATGGCTCGGGCTGTTCGGGTCGGGCGTCGGATACCTTTCCACCCGCTGGGCGAGCGGATCGATTCACACGCAAACACTGAGCATCATCGACCAGGCGGATGGGTCGCAAATCGCCGGAACCGATCTGGTAGCCATCCGCTCGGATACTTCACGCCATCTCGCCGTTTCACTGGAACAAAATGAATGGTGGGAACCGGCCAATCAGGCGTCGCAGAATTTCCCCGCGGATCATTTTTGGGATGTTGATTTCCATCAGGAACAGCACGGGAATTTCCCCCAGTCACTTTCGCTGATCGCCGGCGAGCCGCGGGCGTTTCGCGGCGAGCGAGCCGTCTCGGGCCCTGCTCTCATCCAAGCGGATTTATCTCTGGCGGAGGAGCAAAATTCCCAAAAAATTGTCGGCAAGCTGACCAATCTCTCGAAGTCATCGATGGACGATTTGTGGATCGCAGCGGCCGGCGGAACCGTGCATTTGCGGCAGGGCCCGCTTGCTCCGGGCGAGTCGGCGAGCGTCGATCTGCCCCTGGCGGGCGATCCGGTTGCCTTTGCGGGATTGCCCAAGGATGTGCTGGATATTTCATCCGATCGAAACGATTTGATCCGTCGCATCGTTCAAAGCGGCGGCATGGCGTGCGTCTATTGCCGGGTGCAGGACGCGCCCGCGATTCAAGTCATCGACGGCGTCGCTGCCGAGCAACGACACCAGATTCTTCGGGCGGTCATGCCGCTACGCCCATCCAAGTAAACAAAAAAGCGGTGGCATGATTTCATGCCACCGCTTTAGACTGCGGTAATCTCCCTCCGGAAGACCCCGTGTCAGTGTCCCGAGGACGAGCCGGAAGTGCCCGAATAAGAAGACGATCCCCCGCCCGCATCAGAGCCTGTATCCGTCTTGTCGTAATTCTTCAGGTTTGGGCCCGCCAGGTAATAGTTGTCGGGGCCCGTGCCCGCCTGGAGGCTGATTTGATCCGCCTTCAGCGAACTGTGGTGAACCACATAGTCGCTGACCGCGTGACGCCGCAAGCTCGCCTGATCGTCGTCGGCAATCGCGACGTAGATCATCAGCGGATTGGCCGTATGAGAATCCTGGAGCAGCAGATCGAGCTTGGCCATGCCCAACGTGCTCAGGCCCGGCCCTTCAAAATGCTGGGGATAGAGGGTCGCGTCATCGCGGGCGCCGGCGGCTTCCTGCGTCAGGTTCAGACGCTGCGAAGCATATTCCGAATCCGGCGGGGCAAACTTCTCTCCGTGTGAAATCTTGGGCTGCGACGAACTGCAACCCTGTGCCGCCAGCACGAAGCTGGTTCCCATGAACAACGCGATCCGATGTACACGCTTGCTATTCAACATATTCATCTCCATGGCCAGGCTAGTTAGCCATCGACCGTTTGTGTGCCACAAATAAGCCTACTCTCGCATTTTCCCCTGTGGCCATCGAGCCACGTCCCAATTCTCCGGTCCATTCATGTCGTTATTGTTTCATGAGCGGGCTGTCGAACAATTGAATGATCACGGGGCCCATCAACACGATGAATGTTGCCGGGAAGATGAAGAACACCAGCGGGAAGCTCATCTTCACGGTGCTCTTGGCGGCCATTTCCTCGGCCTTGTGCTGTCGCGCCACACGCATGCTTTCCGCGTGGATGCGGAGCGCCTGTGCGATGCTCGTGCCGAACCGGTCGGCCTGGTTCAACATCGCCGACAGCGACATCAAACCCTGATTGGTTGTCCGGGTTCCCATATTCTTCAACGCTTCGCCGCGCGGGAGGCCGACGCGCGTCTGCATCTGCGTGATGCCAAACTCGCGGCTCAGCGCCGGATGCACCATCGCCAGCTCTTCACCGACTCGCTGCATCGCCGCGTCGATCGTCAAGCCCGCCTCCACGCACACCACCATCAAGTCCAGCGCATCGGGCAGGGCATAATTCAATAGTTTCTGGTTTGAGCTGACCTTCAGGCGACGCCAGATCATCGGCACGATGTAGCCGATCAATCCGCCCACCGCCAGATAGAGCAGCGCCGGGCTGAAAAAGAGGCTCAGGACGTATCCCAGCACCAGGCCCATCGACAGGCTGATCAGCTTGGCGCCCTGTACGGCTCGGACTGCGGCGGGGCTGTAAATGCCGGCTCGGCCAAGCTCGTGCTGCAATTGAGATTGCTTCTCGCGGCTGTTGGGCATGAACGGCTTGGACGCCGCCTCGCCCATTTGCTTCATCAGCGTCTTCACGCCGCCCGCCGAAGTGGGCTTGGCCACCGTCGGCTCGTTGGACACTTTTCCCTCGAGGCGCGACCGCAGCTTGGTGTTGTCCGATCCGAACAGGATCGTCATCACGTAGTAGGCCAGTGCCGCGACCGAGGCCAGTATGCAGATCAATAACATCGTTTGATTGCTCATAATCACACCTTCAAGAATCGCGGGCCCATGGATCGAACCCGGCAACGTTGCAACTCGCCTTTAGACCTTGATCGTCGTGATCCGCCGAATCGCATACATTCCCATCATCAGCATCACGCCGGCCAGGAGCATCAACCCAACCCCCGTCGACGTGTGCAAAAGCACGTCGCCGTACTTGGGATTGAGGTAATACGAGATCAGGAACATGATCACTGGGAAGACCACCAGCACGTAGCCGGTGAAGCGGCCTTCAGCCGTCTTGGCCTTCACATGCTGCGAAAGGCGGATGCGCTGGCGGATCATGCCGCTGATATTGTTCAGAACTTCCGAGAGATCGCCGCCGGTTTGCCGCTGAATCAGCGTCGCCGTCACGAAAAAGCCGAAGTCCGAGTTGTCCACGCGGATCGACGTTTCCTTCAGGGCATCTTCCAGCGCCAGTCCGACGCTGTGAGAGTCGTAGCATTTGCGGAATTCCGTCGACAGCGGCTCGGGAAGCTCCTCGGCCATCATCTGCAATCCCGTGCTCAAGCTGTGGCCCGAGCGCAACACGCGGGAGAGGAAATCCAGGGCTTCGGGCAGCGAGTCGAGCATCGCCCGTTCGCGTTTGGCCCGTTTGCCGTTCAGGACGATCAGCGGAATAAATAGCCCCACCAGGGCCGCCGCGCCGGCCAATAGGATCTTCATCGTGACAACCGCGGCGATCATGAAAGCAAAAAAGCCGCACGCGCCCGACACGAAAACAAATTTCGCCAGGGAGAAATTGGGCCACACCTGGTTGATGTTATGAGCCAGTGTCCGCAGCCCCGGAACCTTGGCCAACGCGCCCGAGGCGCCTTTGAGCTCAATCTGCCGCTTGATGACGGTGAAGGTCTCCGGATCGAATCCGGCCGGAGCGCTGCCCTCGCCGCTAAGGCGCTGCTTCAGCTTCTTCCGCTGATCGGTCAAACCCCCGACCAATTGGAACAGGCCCCACGCCAGCAGTGACACGGTCACCGCCACCAGAGCTGGAAATAACGTTTGAACGGTCATGTTCAACTCCTCACACTGATTCAATGCGCCGGCGCTGGAACATATCCTGCGGCAGCGAGATCCCACGAGATTCAATTCGATCGGCGCACTTGGGCCGAATTCCGTTCACGAGGAAACTTCCGATCGCGTGTCCGTGCGAATCCACGCCCGTCTGTTCAAAGGCAAACAGATCGTGCGTTTGAATGTTGTCCCCTTCCATGCTGGTGATTTCCGTCACGCGGGTCACTTTTCGCCGGCCGCCGGTCAGGCGCTGGGCCTGCACGACGATCTGCAACGCCGCCGCGACTTGGTGCCGCAACGCGCGAATCGGAATGTCGTATCCCGCCATCGCGATCATCACCTCAAGCCTCGCCAGGGCGTCGCGCGTCGTGTTCGCGTGAACCGTGGTCATCGATCCTTCGTGGCCGGTGTTCATGGCCTGGAGCATGTCCAGTGCTTCGCCACCGCGCACTTCGCCGATGATGATTCGATCCGGGCGCATACGCAGGCAGTTTTTCACCAGATCGCGCTGAGTGACTTCGCCGCGCCCTTCGATGTTCATCGGGCGAGTCTCCAGACGCACCACGTGCGGCTGCTGGAGCT
>CAZCKE010000218.1:0-7275 GCA_964499005.1 uncultured Tepidisphaeraceae bacterium | reverse complement strand
AAATCAGACGGAACACCCCGACGCCGTCTGGGCCTTCGGCGCCGGATGCGGAAATTTCGGCGTCGTAACATCCATGACCCTGCGTCTTCATCCAATCGGCCCACTGGTCACTTGCGGTGTCCTGTACTACCCCGTTCAGGAACTCCGTTCACTCCTGCGGGGATATCGTCAAATCATGCTGGATGCCGGCGACGAGGTAGGTTCCTTATTCAACGTCCTGATCGCCCCCGACGCTCCCTTCGTGCCGTCGGAACTGCGCCGCACAAAGGTCGTGGCCATTGCTTTATGCGATACCGGCACCGACGACGCCGCCCAGGCCCGACTGGCGCCTTTTAAAGCTTTGGGACGGCCCCTGCTGGACACCCTCAAGCCCCGGCCTTATGTCAGACTTCAACAATCGTTCGACCACGCCGGTGCTTTTGGCAATCATGTCTTCGGACGATCAGGGCATTTGCCTGCCCTGACGGATGATGCCATCGAAGTCATCGCGGAGCACGCCCAGCGGATCACCTCTCCGTTGTCGGTCGTCATGATCTGTGCATTGGGCGGCGCTGTCGCGCGCGTCGGTGAGCATGACACCGCTTTCAGTCATCGCCGCACCCCCTTTGATCTGTCGATCAACGCTGTTTGGCAACGTTCCGATGCCGCCGCTCACAAGCACATCGCGTGGGTCAACGATTTCTGGACCGTAATTCGTCCCTTCACAAACGGCGCATACGTGAACGAATTGGGCGACGAAGGCAACCAGCGCATACGCGAAGCCTACAACCCGCAAACCTATCAACGGCTTGTCGAGATCAAGCGGCGATACGATCCCAATAACTTTTTCCGACTCAATCACAACATCAAGCCCGACTGACGCAGTGAAAGGAAGGCACATGCTGAACACCCAAACCGAAACAACGCCCCTGACAGCCGGGATCCTGGGAAACGCGCCGGCTCTTTACATCATCGTCTATGTCAGTGACGTCGCCCGCTCCCGCGCTTTTTATGAAGACCAACTTCGATTGCGGCTGATCGAGGCGGACGAAGCCTCCGCTAAATTCGACTGCGGACTGGTGATCTTATGTCTCCAAAATGCCGCCGATTATGGAATCACCCTTGCCGGTCGTTGCGATGACTCCTCGGATCTGGTTTTCCTCGTTGATGATATCAATGCAACCCGCGCCGCCCTCGAGCGCAATAGCGTCACATTCGTGCGCCGCCGCACTTACGAGATTGGCTTGGTGACCGATTTTTACGACCCCGACGGTCATCGGTTGATGATCTACCAACCCTCCGCAGTGGCGCTCTCCTGGCCCAGCGGAGACAAACTGCGCCAGTTGTGGCGCGAGTGCGGCCGCGGCGGCTCGGAATTGATCGGCCCCGCTGCCGAAGAACTTCTCCCCATCAACGGCGACGCCCATTCCGAATCGGGACTCGATGGCAAGCCTCTGGCCTACCTGTTCCTCTTCGTTCCCGAATCCGACGCGGCATTGCATTTCTACCAGGATGATTTGGGTTTGCGGGCGATCGAGCGCGTCCACTGTTGCAATCCCGCCTGTCCTCCAGAAGAGAAGGGGATCGTTAAGTACGATGTGGGCTCCTTCCTCATGACCACCCACCACGTCCACCGCAGCCCGGTGGTCGACGACTTCGGCAAAATTTACTCGCCTCGAGCGGTCGATCGCGCCCATACCCAGGGGATCGCTCCCGTTTTTGTCGTGCAGAATCTCCAGGACATTCTCGCCAGACTTCCCCGGCACGTTACCGTCAATTCAAAAGGTATTTTCAAATCGCATATCGGCAGCGTCGTCCATCTGGTGGCGCCGACCGGTCATACGATCGTGCTCTATGAGCCGTTGCCCTACTCATTGCAGTGGCCCAGCGGCAAAAAAGTCCGCAATATCCTGGCCGCCCTGGCGCCGATTCAAAGCTGACGACCTTTCAAGTAAGGAATGCCAATGATCAAGGGTGTACACATCGTCTATTTCACAACCCATGCCGACGAGATGCGTGCCTTCCTGCGCGATAAGCTCGACTTGGCCCACGCCGACGTTGGAGATGGCTGGCTGATCTTCAAAGCCCCCCCTACTGAGATGGCGCCCCATCCTTTCGATCCCAAGGCGGCCGATTCTCCCAAACCCTCCGACGAAAGTTTTGCCTCCATCTCGTTCTATTGTGATGACATTCATCAAACCATCCGGGAAATGAAAAAAAAGGGAGTACGCTTTACCAGCGAAGTCTCCGATGTCGGATACGGACTCTCCGTGAAGTTCCTGATGGCCGCCGACACCGAAGTCGACCTCTACGAGCCCAAATACGCGACCCGCTTCTCCAAATCAAAACGCCCGCCGCGATGAACCACAAAGCCATCTGTCAGCAATCACAAAGAAGATTTATTCCTGCCTTTGCGCAATCTTCCATTCCATATGTCCACTGATACAGAAACATCATCAATCCAGCGGACCGACGTGAACAGACAACGATCGCAACTCGATGCGCCGCAATCTCCCGCATCTCCCGGCGCGAATCGTCACGCATTGGCGCAGCTGCTGGTCGGCAATCAGATTCAGCAGGCCATCTACGTGGCCGCAAAGCTCGGAATCGCCGACCTTCTCAAATCAGGTCCTATGAAAATCGAAGACCTGGCAAAGCAATCCAATGTGGACTCCGCATCGCTCTACCGGCTGCTTCGCGCGCTTGCCGGCTTCGGCATCTTTGCCGAGGACGAGCAACGGCAATTTGGCCTGACTCCTCTTGCAACGCTTCTGCAAGCGGATATCCCCGGCTCCCTGCGCCCCTTCGCTCTTTGGGCCGGGGACGTCAGTTACCAGGCATTTGGCGGATTGGACTACAGCGTCCGCACCGGCAAACCCGCATTCGAGCAAATCTTCGGCAGTGAATTTTTCGCTTACCTCTCGTCCCATCCGGAGGTCGGCGCCAAATTTGATGATCTGATGGCCTGGAGCACCGCGCCCCTTGCCTCCGAAATCCTCAGCGCTTGGAATTTCAAGGACGTCGAAACGATCGTCGATATTGGCGGCGGACGCGGCGATTTTCTGGCCGCGATTTTGCGCGCCTGCCCTCGGATGCAAGGGATTCTGGTCGAACAGCGGCAATCCGCCCTTGAAGCGGCGTCCAAAATATTCCACGATGCCGGCGTCGCCGACCGATGTCGCATCGAGTCCGCAAATATCATGGAAATGATTCCCTCGGGGGGCGACTGCTATGTGATGAAGAGCGTCATCCACGGTTTGGACGATGCCGCGAGTATCCAGGTGCTGACCCAATGCCGCCGAGCCCTAACCCGGTCCAAAAAATTGATGGTCATTGAATTCGTGATGCCTCAGGGAAACAATCCATTCCCCGGCAAATTGATGGATTTGCTGATGCTGGTCGGTTGCCATGGTCGGGAGCGGACACAAGCTCAATTTGAAACATTGTTCACGCGATCGGGATTCCGGATCATCTCCATCCGCCCGATCAAAGGTGGATACAGCGTAATGGAACTGGTTTGATCGGCAATCTCACCCTGAACGAGGTCACGATGGCCGCCAAAGCAAAACGGATAAAAACCCCCGTCCGCAAATCAATTAAAAATCCGCCGCCGGCCGACCAGCATGCCGATCACCCCAAATCCGAATCTTGGCGGGACATCCCTCGCGAGAAGTGGAATCCTTGGTTCATCAAGCTGTATGAATACTGCCAAGCCAAGCCCGGCGCCTGGGAGGATCATCCCTGGGACGATATCGTCTTCAAATTCGGAACGCCCGGGAAAGTTTTTGCTTTTCTTGGCAGTCCCTCTCGTCACGGCGTTTGCGTTAAAGCCACCGAAGAGGATTTTGATCGACTGATGTCGATGCCTTTCGTAAAACTCGCATCTTACATCGGCCGCTTCGGCTGGGTGGTTATCTCCGTCAACGATGCCAAAACCCTCGCGATCGCGCTCGATGGAATCGACAAGAGCTACGATCAGATCGCGGCCAAATCCCCCGGACGCAAAAAAGCCAGGGCGAAGAGCTGAATCAGCTGTAAAATTTCCAAGGCGCCGACGGGACATCGCATGAGCCGTCGACGCGATCGAAAAGCTTGGGGAACCCTTCAGCGCCTGGCAATCGAGCCAGATCGCAACAAACCGGCGATGAAGAAATCTTCGCATCGTCGAAAATGGCTTTCCATTCGGAGGCACTTTGCGACAACAATCGGTCCGCGATTTTCCGGTCGATGCTCTGTGCGTCTTGAGATGTCGCCGCCCCACAGATTTGCGCCAGCTTTTGCCGAGCTGGATCATCTTCAGCATTAATCATCAGATAGCCGTCGGCCGTCCGAACCGGCTTATCCAGTATTCCCCACACTGCTCGTCCGCCACTTCGCCCCTGCTCATCGCCGCAAGCCAGCGCGCCGAGCACCCGTGCCTGCACGGTCATCGCCGCGGAAAACAACGATGTTTCCACGGAACTTCCGGCTCCGCTGATCTCTCGCCGATACAGACCCGCCAGGATTCCCGTGCATGCCATCAGGCCGCCGGCCACATCGACAAATGTGACACGCGATGGCCGCGGCGGCTCGTCCGCGGGATTCAAGCCCTGCCCCAAACCGGCATGCGCCTGAACCAAATAATCACCCGCGTAAGGCGTCGGTTCATTAGAACCGCTTGAGCCCCATGCGCTGGCGTGCGCATAAATGAGTCGCGGATTGACCCGACTCAAGGACTGAGCATCCAGACATAATTTGGCAGCCCGGGACGTCGGCCAATTGTGCAGAAACACATCCGCATCACGAACCAGATCGAGGATCGCCGCCAACCCGCCTGGCTGTTTGTAATCAACCTCGACCACATTTTTTCCATGGTTGTACGCGACATACGCGGCGCTTTGTTTCCCGGCCAAGGGCGGATTCAAGCGAAAAGGATCCCCTCCGGGAGGTTCCACTTTGATCACGTTCGCTCCCAGCGCTCGCAACAATTGGCCTGCAAGCGGCCCTTGTAGACGCGTGGCAACTTCGATCACCTTGAATCCCGACAGCGGCAGCGGCCCTGCCGATTGCTCCAACTCTTTCACGTAGCCCACGGTCGTTTCGTTGGAATGGATATGCCACGGCTTGCGGTTGTCTCCCTGGGTCCGAATTTCCGGCAACAATTCTTGATACGAGCGAACGCGGCACATGGCCACGCCCAAGCGATCACATGCCGTCTGTAATTCCGCCAATGTCACCCTCGCGGTTGCCTCATGAAACTCCTTGGACAACCGGCAGCACCCCGTAATGTAGCGTGATGCAAATGGTATCCAGCATGCCTGAATTGCCGACGGTGTCACTCCGAGCAATTTCCAAAACTCGATCCATATCCCTCCGTGAAGGATCTCGAATTCCACTGTATGAGCATCCTGTGTCGGGAATGGCGGACCAGAGCAACTTGAGCCCTCCGGATCAATCCCGCACATTCGCCCGAGCTTATGAGCCTCCCCGCACGTTGCGATCGCCACGTGGTGGCACAGAAACGTCAGGGCCGCCTCGAGTATCGATGTCTGGACACGAGAGATGCGCCAACCTCTCCGCCTGGAGATTAGCCCCGCCAAAATCCCTTGAACCGCCAAAATCCCCGCCGCGACCGATGCGACATCGAGCCCCACCCTCCGCGGCAACCCGGCCTCCCGCCCATGCACCGCCATAAGCCCTGAGACAGCTTGAATGGTTGCTTCTGTGTCCGCTGATCTCACCTGGCTTGTTTGTGGCCGCCATGACAAATCGCATTCAATCCCCGGGGTGCCTTGCGTCGCAATCGTTCTTCCGCAAAACTCCAACTGCTTCAACGCAACTTTGAGCGGAAACTCCGGTCCTGCTAGTGAGATGCTCAGCCCGTCCAACGCTAAATTGGCCCCGTTAAGCATACTGACCACACCGAATGAGTTTTTCTCGAATTGCCGTTTCGTCAGTTTTCCCCAATTGCGTTCGTGGGATCTCATCCAGAATCCAAAGTAACTCCGGCAGTTTATGCGGCGCCAGTTCGCTTCCCAGTCGTTCCCGCAGTCCCTCGAGCGTGAGCATTAAAGCGCCTCCCGCTGGCACGATGCATGCGCAAACCGTCGCGCCTAAAACAGGATTGGGCATTCCAATTACCACCGCATCGGCAATCTCCGGAAATCGCAAAAGCGCATTGGCCACTTCCAGCGGATCGACCTTCAGGCCTCCGCGGTCGATTTGTTGCTTGAGCCGTCCCGACACAAACAATCGCCCCGCCTCATCCAGCCGGCCAAGGTCCCCGGAGTAATACCACTCCTCAGGACGCGCCTCCCCGACATACCGAACCGGATAAACATTCCGCGAAAACGAGATTTCCCCGGTTTGTCCTGGCGGCAACGGTTGATGATCCTCGTCGACGATCCTCACCGATCCGGGCGGAGGTTTTCCCACCGAACCCATGAGCATTTCTTCCGGATCCGTCGTCGCTACGCCGACCCCTTCGCTTGAGCCGTACATGTACATGAATTTGACGCCCAGCTTCTGCCAAATGTCCTGAATCAGAGCCGGAACAAAATGTGCCGCCGTGCCGACGCTGAATCGAAGGCTCTTAACGTCGCGTTGTTTTAAATTCAGATGCTTCAACAACAGCATGAAATGTGATGGGGCTCCGTTGAAGACGGTAATGCGCTGAGCCTCGATCAGATTCAGGGCTGCATCTCCTGAGAATTTGTTCTGAAATACCAAGCTTCCCCCCGTCAGCAGCGCCGTCGTTGCCATCATCAAGCCGAATCCGTGTGACAATGGAAGATGCGCCAAATGGACGTCTTCCGGCACGAAGCCCAGCCACGCTCCCAATCTCTTCCAGCGGCGGGCCAAGTTGCCGTGATAGCCGATCGTCGCCTTGGGCTTTCCCGTTGTGCCGGAACTGATAAAGATGATCGCATGATCTTCGGGCCCCGCGTGTTCACCCAAAACCCCGGCCCCATTTTGCTCATCCATTGAATCCGCCAGCTTCGCATCGACCGTGATCATTTTTAGACCCGGCGCCCCCATTCGTACCGATTCCAAGCTTCTCGAAGCGTCGTCCGTATCGTCCGATGTTTTGTGGGCAATCACCTTTGCCCCTACCAATTGCGCGATCTCGACGATCTCCCGCGGCCTCGACTGGTAATCGATCCCCACGTGCACGGCCCCGCATATCCACGCCGCTGCCATCGCGATGATATATTCCGGCGAATTCTCCACCCAACTGATGACCCGATCGCCGTGCCCGATTTCCAGCCGGCGATATTCTTCCGCCTGGGGCTCTTTTACTTTCACCACCAGATCGGT
>CAZCKE010000217.1:0-7278 GCA_964499005.1 uncultured Tepidisphaeraceae bacterium | reverse complement strand
TGATCGGGCCGAAATACTAACATTCCAGCCGGATCGGGTTGAGGGGGAAAGGTCAAATAGGTGTAGGTGTTATTGCCGAGATCGTCGGTGGTGTAATCGACTTGGCTGATGGCGTTGTAATGCGTGGTGCTGGTCGAGCCGGGGAAGATCACCGCGCCCGTCGAGTTGTTGGTGACTTTTCCGCTGAGGGTGGCAATCGCTCTCCCGCTGGCATCGTACGTGGTGTCGCTCTCGACGATCTCCACATCGCTGGAATTGCTCGGATTTGTCCAGAGGAAGTGGTCGCGCACGGTTTCCCCCATCGCGTTGTAATCGAACCAGTGGGTGACGCCGGAGGAATCGGTGGAACCGGCCAGTTCACCCGCCTTGTCGGCGGTGTTGGGCGTGACGTTGACCAGGTACGCCGGGGCGCTCGAATTCAAGTTCGTGCCGTAGTAGTGATTGTACGACAGCGTGGTATGCACACCGTTGCGGGTTTGCCAGGTCTCGACGAGCAAGCCTGCGGCGACGCCATAACCCGCAACCGTGTAGGTGTAGTTGGTTGTCAACGCTAGGGCCGTGTTGTTGGCGTTGCTCGTCGTGCTGGTGAGATTCCCACTGGAATCGTAGGTGTTGGTGGTGACGTGCCCCGCGGGGTCCGTGATGCTTCGCGGCTTCCCGTCGATGTACCCGCCGTACGTCGTCGTCAGCAGCGTCACGCCATCGCTGGCCAATGTCGATTGGGTATGAACCTGATCCATGTCCCCCGCCGCGACGCTGCTGGGGTCGGCGGGGTAATACGTCGTGCTGACGATAGTCGTGGGTCACTTAAATTCTAATTAGACTAAGCCTAGTCTGCGCTCAAGCTGTAATAACGATTGATCGACTGGTAAGGCGGTTCCGAGTGAATGAAGAGATGCATCCGTACTACGGACTAGAATAGGAGTATTTCCGCCGACCATATAACGGGGGTCTTGAGTTTCCAAAAATTTCTGTGAACAATAAAAGAACACCCAGCCATAAGGCCGATCAAGTGTTTCGTCATCAAGAATAGCCATCTGATCTCCGGCAACGTGAAAATATTGATTTACGTATTTCCTTACTATTTCTCTCGCCGTTTTTTTGTCAATCATGATATACACCTTTCTCTTCGATTAATACTCATGGACTCGTTGGAAGAAACCATAAGTCTCTAAATCCTTGCAAAACCGCTTCACCGCCGTTTTGGCCATCTAGAAATCTTATCACGCCACCCTGATTAATAACATTAAAATAGTGTCCAAGTTGTCCAGGCCCTCGGAAGCCAAAAACTACCCCCCTAGCTCCAGATCCTTGACTAAGAAGTGTTTGCTCAATCGACACAGCGGTATTACCTCTTGAGAATTGCCTTTGTGATCCGAGTAGATCAGTGAAATATGCTTCGACATCGGATGTGTATGTGATACTTCCAGGAAGTGCACTTGCTGGGTTGCCTCCAAGAAGTGAATCTGTAGCAATCGCGCAATTAGCGCAATTTGTTGTCGTTCCAGGGGCATTTGGGAAGCCTGGATTGACGTTGCGAACCGATCCACCCAGCGCGGCTTCATCTGCCGCAGCTTGTTCTTTCGCAATTTCTCCTGTAAGCGAAACAGTTCTCGCTGCGGATTGTTCCGCTCCTCTCGCGGCTTCTTGTGCGAACGATTCTATAGCTAACTCGCCTAATGCTACTACACCATGTGTGAGCGATCGAAGGAAGAAGAAGTCGGCAACAATTTGAATCGAGTAAAATACGCCCCATCCGAATCGTCCGTCGGCAAAATACGCCATGGCGTTCTTAAGACTGCCGTAGACCGGAACCCAGGTTTCCCACCCCGTCGCCGCTCCCGGCGGCCGGTCGTTGAGCCACTCGATAATTGGTTTGATGAAAGCCGCGATGCCATTGGCGGCGAAAGGATCAAACGAGGCGGTGTTCAATCCCCAAGCTTTGCCGTAAGCGACTGATAACGCGGCGCCGCTGATGTCTAACGCCCTACCCACTTCCATCGCCGCGATGGTCGCGGGGCCCAGATCGTCATGACCTGACGGATCGGTGCGATTGCCGGGGTTGGCGCTGGCAAAGAGATAAGAATGCAGCGACATCGGGTCGGAGTTGGTGCTGTAGCCGGCGGAGTCCATCGCCTGGAACCGATCCTGCGAAGGGGTGTAGTACCGGGCGCGATCGTAGTACATGCCACCGGGGCCGTCGTTGCGCATCATCACGAACGTGTAGACGTTGATGGTTGAGCCGGTGCCGGAGACCAGCACGCCGAAGACCGTGTATCGATAGGCGTCGGTGACGGTCGCCGTAACGCTGGTTAGAGCGCGCACATTGCCGTGGCCGTCGTAGAGATAGAAGCTGCTGACGCCGCCACGGTTCTGGACGATCAACTGCTGGCCCCAGGCGTAGGCGACGATGGTTTGATTCGTCGCCGCGTTGATCTCGGCGACCACTTGCTGATAGCCGCTGATGCTGCGGTCATCGACCTCGAACAGCGTTGTGCCATTGGAATTGGTTTTGCCGACACGGTCGCCGTTGTCGTCGTAGAAATAGCTTTCGGTCACGCCGCTAACCGTCGCGGAGATCAGGCGGTTTCGGACATCGTAAACATAGGTGTCGGTGACCGTTGTGGACGTCGTCTTGACATTACTCGTTATTGAGCCATTGAAGTCGTACCCGTAAACGTTCTGATATTCGCCGCTGACGATGTTGCCATTCATGTAGAACGCGGCCGTCTCGGTCGTCAGTTCGTTATCGCCATTGTACGTGTAGGCAATCTTCTCGACGGTCGTGCTGGTGGAGTCGGATTTGGTTTGCAACAGGCGATTGCCCACCAGATCGTACGACCAGTCGGTCGTGTGAATGCCGGCGGAATCGGTGACTTTCTCCTCCGTCACACGATCCAGATTGTCGTAGGTGTAGTTGATGGTTCTGGTCGCGCCGCCGGGATCGACCTCGACCACCTGAGTGCGCTGGCCGGCAGTGTTGAGGGTGTATGCGTAACTCGACAGCAGATTGCCATTGGCGTCCGTGTTGACCAGCATCGTCAGACGATTCAGGGGATCGTAGCTGTAGGTGGCGATTAAAGTCGCCGAGCCGGTATTGGTGACGGTTCGGGCGAGGTTGCCATCGGCATCGTAGTAATAATTCACCACCTGATTGACGGTCTGGCCATCGAGCTTTGTCACCGTGACGGTTTGCAAGCGGCCTAGATGGTCGTAGACATAGCTCTGATCCACGGCCCCGTCGCTCGTCCATGTACGTGTCAACTGATTCGTGACCGGGTCGTAAACGTAATTGACGATTCCTTCCGGCGTAGTCGCGGAAGTCGTATTGCCTTGCACATCGTACGTATAGCTATCCGTGCGCGTGCCAGCCGGTGTGACATCTGTTGCCGTGTCTATCTGACCCAAGTCGTCGTAGTGGTAGGTGACGATTTCGGAGGCTGTCGTCGCCCCGGGCGCGAAGTATTTCACCTGCGATTGACGGCCCAGGCTGTCATAGAAGTATTGCGTGACGTTGCCATCAAAATCGGTGCTGGTCGCTTTACGGCCAAACTGGTCGTAGGTAAACGTCTCCGTCTCCCCGTCTTGAAGCGTTTCGCCAGTCTGATGACCCAAGGCATCGTAGGTGAAATGCGTGACCTGACCGTTCGCGTCCGTTTGCGTGATCTCGTCGCCATACTGGTCGAAGGTGTACTTCGTCGCGGGCGGCGTCAACGGCGAACCCGTGACGGCCGCATTGGGCACGGGAGGCTGATCCACTTCGACGAGACGGCCCATCAAATCGTACTGGTATTGGGTCATATGGCCGAGCGGGTCGGTTTCGCCCAGCCGGTTCCCCTGCGCATCATAAACATCGGCGATACTGGTGCCGTCAGCGAAGACCGTTTTGATTGCCTGCCCGGCGGCGTTATACAGATAGCCCGTGACATGGCCGAGGGGGTCGACGAGCGAAGACTGTCGGCCCACCGAATCGTAAAAATACTGGGTCACGACGTTTTGGGCCGAGCTCGTATTCGTGCCCGGGTTCCAAACCAGAATGCCGACTTTCGTCACAGTCTGCTGCTGGCCATTGGCGTCATAGGTGTAATCCGTCTCCTGGCCGGAAGCGTCAACCGTGCTTTGCACCGCGCCGATGGGTTGCCCGGTCGTATTCTGCCCGTAATAAGTCGTTGATGTTGAATTCAGCACGGTCCATTGGCTGGAAGGATTCACCGTCTCGCTTGCGATGTTGTTGGCGTCCAGAGAAACGTTGATTTGAACGTTATTGAGAGTTTCGCTTCCGATCGTACGGCCTTGGGAATCAAACAGCGTCAGCGATCCGTCCACGCCTGTCGAAGCCGAATCGTTGGCGCCGGGGACAAAGCTGCTCATCGTTAAATAAGCCCGTCCAAGCGCATCGTAGGCCACTCGCGATTCGGTCCCATCCGGATTCCGCGTCTCGACGACGCGGCCGGCAGCATCGTAGAAGGTATAGGTCTTGTTCCCATACTGGTCCTGCGTCCAATCGACTTGGCCCAGCGTGTTATAGTGAGTGACGGTCGTCGTGCCTGCAAAGATCACCGCGCCCGTTGTTGCGTTGGCGACCTTGCCGCTGGTCGTGCTGGTTAAGCGCCCGCCCTGATCATACGTCATGTCCGTTTCGACAATTTCCACATCGCTTGGATCGCTGGGATTGGTCCAGACAAAACGGTCACGGATTTGGTTGCCTTGCGAGTCATAATCAAAGCGATGCGTGACTCCGCTCGCGTCCACGCTCTGCGCCACTTCGCCCGCCTTGTCCGCAGTTCCCGTGGGGATATTTATGATATATGGATGAGATGAGTCCGTTCCGGTGCCGTAATAATAGGTTTTGGCCAATGTCACATGCAGGCCATTGATCATCTGCCAACTTTCCACCAACTGCCCTGCGGCAACGCCGAAGCTGCCGTCCGTGTAACTAGAATATGTCGTGGCAGCCAAGTTCGTGCCGGAGTTGGACGTGCTGCTCGTGAGGTTTCCATGGGAATCATGCACGCCGACTGTCGAATTGCCGGATGAACTGACGACTGTGCTGGCTCGGCCATCCACGTAATTTGAATACGTCGTCGTCAGCATCGTCACGCCGTCACTGGCCAATGTGCTTTGCGTATGAACCTGATCCATATCACCCGCGGCGACGCTGCTGGGGTCGGCGGGGTAATACGTGACGCTGCTGGCAATCGTCGCAGCGGATTGCGTGTAACGCAGACCCGCGCTGTCTGTTCCACTGATCACAAACGATTTGTAATCCGCCTGGCTGAGAAGCTGATTCTCCATGTCCACGCCGTGGCCGGCCGCATCGGCCATGATGAACGTGCCGTAGCCATACGAATGCACCGTCACCTGATAGCCGGTGAGGGCGCCGCTGGAATCTCTGATCTCTTGGATCTGGCGGATGACGCCGCCGTGGGAATCGAAGAGCTCCTCGGTGCCGACGGCCGGCTGGTAGCCGCTCTGGCCCGGCGTGCCGTTGGACGGCGACGTCGCCGTTTGATATTCCACGGCTCCGGATGCCGTCGACCCCGGCATTCCGCTCGTGATCGCCCCGCCGCTCAGCGGCACGCTCGTCCCGCTCGCATTCGACAGGCCCGTCAGCGCGTTGGTGTTCGGATCATAGCTCGCCCCCGCCACCTTCTGGCCCAGCGCGTTGTCGATCTCCGTCAGGTAGTGATTGGAATAGACATACGTAAACGTCTTGTGCCCCGACCCCTGGTCCTGCGGTTGGATCACGTCCTTCAGATCCCCCGTCGTCGAATCATATTCATACGTGACGCTCTGCCCCGTCGAAGCCACGATCGACGTCACGTGCGAGCCCGTGTAATTGAGGGTGACGGTGACGCCACCGGCGGTGATCGTCTTGCCATCGGCGGAATACGCCGTCTGGTTCCCATTGGCATCCGTGGAGGTTTCCACCTGACCCGTCACGCCGTTGATCAGGTAACTCATCCCGTTGGTTTCCGTCAGCGTGTAGGTTCCGCCAAAGTCGGTGGCGGCGGGGTTGTACGGCTCCTGGGGAAGATTGCCCGTGCTGCCCATCCAGAATTCGCCGGTGCTCGGGTCGTAATTCAGCTGCGCATCGCCCCCGTTGTGAATATCATCTCCCTGGACGCTCAATTGCGCCCCCGAGCCGTCCACGGCCACGAAGTGCGGCACGAACGTGTCGCCGATCGCCGTGTAGCTCAGCGGATTGTCCCCCAGCACGCTCCCCGCATTGTAATTCCCCGGCACCGGAATGAACTGGAACGCGTGCTGCTGGCCGCTGGGAAGCGTGATGTAGAGCAGATCGCCAAAACGATAGGCGGTGACGTTGGCCCCGGCCGAGCCGTTGAGCTGGTCGGTCCCGGCGGTGGTGCTGATGCGGGCCTGGGAGGTGTTGAGTGTCCAGCCATAACCGAGATTGGTCGCGACGCCGGACTTAGCCGAATCGTAAACGCGGCTGACGACGATCGGGGATTGGCCGGGGACGTTGACCGTCATGTCCGTGACGGGGAGGACGAAATTGCCAAGCTCGATGGGCGAATTGACGGCAAAGACGTTGGAGTAGGCGATGGTCTCTCCGCCGCTGCTGTCGACTGTCAACTGGAGATAATACTGCCCGATGGGATAGCGGCTGGGGTCGAAGGTGGTAAGCGTTCCGCTCTGGCCGGAGGCCGAGCCGACGGCGGTGGTTCCGGAGGCGATGGTGATGGGCCCCATGGCCGGGCTTTGACTCGATCCCTGCGGGATCAGTTGTAGAACCCAACTGGTGAGGGCGGTGCCGCCGGTGGGAGCGGCGATGCCGGCGATGGCGGTCGGGGATGTGAGCGGGTATTGCCCCAGGAAGGCCAGGGCGTTGCCGCTGGTGTTGGGGCCGCTGACGTTGTTGATCTGCGCCGCGGGCGGCGAGGTGGTGCTGGGCGTAGCTTCCACCGCCGCGGATGGCGCCGAGCGTCCGTTTGCCTGATCGACCGCCACTACTTCATACCAGTAGAAGACGCCGCTGGTGAGATTCTGATCGAGGTAGCCGGGCAACGACGAACCGTTGGGCACCAGCGTGCCGGAGAGGATTGACGCGAATTGGCTCTGCACTGGCGGCGTCGTGGCGCTGCTTCCCACGGCGCGCAGCACGTCCCAGCCCGCGATGCTCGCGTTGGTCGTTCCCGCCCAGGAAATACGGATCTGGGTCGTTGAGACCGGAGTCGCGGCCACGGAGACGGGCGGGGGGAGCGGATCGGTCGTCCCCGTCTGCGGGGCCGACACCGCTGGCAGCCCGCCCTTGGG
>CAZCKE010000216.1:0-7285 GCA_964499005.1 uncultured Tepidisphaeraceae bacterium | reverse complement strand
CCAGCGCCGCTGTGCCCGGAAACAGCGACGCCGTGTGCCCAACGTCTCCCATGCCTAGCAAGATCAGGTCCAACCCCCCGTCGCCAAACCGATCTTTGAGCAGTTTACCGTATTCGATGGCGGCCTGTTGCGGATCGATCTCCCCTTTCATGCGATGGATGTGTTCCGGCGAAATCGGCACATGATCGAGCATCGCCTCGCTGGCCATTCGAAAATTGCTGTCCTGATGAGTCGGCGGTACACACCGCTCGTCGCCGAAGAAGACCTCCCATCGTTTCCAGTCAATTTGTCGAGAATTCTCGTCCCCGGCGAGAAACTCGTAAAGTGTTTTTGGCGTATTACCGCCGGACAAGGCGATTGAGAACGTTCCGGCCCCATTAATGGCCCGTTTTGCCGCCTGAATCACGAGCTCAGCCCCCTGGGTTGCGACCATATGGGCATCGCGAACAACCTGGATCGATCGTGCTGTCATCGCTAAAAGGATAGACAGGTCGCGACCAGATTCAACAACCGAGGCACCGGCGTCGCAGCGCGGCATTGTCATTTATCTCACATCATCTAACATAGGTGATGTGTAGAGTTTGCGTGATGAATTTAATCAATCGTTAACAAAACTAGGGCAGTATGCGGCTCGATAGGAAAGGATTCCGCAGTTTGGACCCTTCCAAAGTAAAACCTGCTCCCAAATGGCTGGGTCGTCGGGTGGGACGCTTCAAGCTCATGGCGCTCATCGGGCAAGGCTCCATGGGTCGAGTGTTCCGCGCCGAAGACACCAACCTCAACCGCCAGGTAGCGCTCAAAATCCTTCCCAGCCGGATGCGCTTGGGCAAGCGCGAAGTCACCATCGAGCAATTCATCCGTGAGGCCCGCTCTGCCTCGATGCTTGAACATCCCAACGTCGTTCAGGTCTACGAAGTCAACCAGAGCAGCACGATCTGGTACATCGCGATGGAACTGCTCGAAGGCGGCAACCTCCACGATCTGGTCAAAGCCAACGGGCCGATGGAAATCAGCCGGGCTTGCCAGCTTGCAGCTGAGGCGGCCGAAGCGCTCGATTACGCCCATCGGAATGCCATCATTCATCGGGACATCAAACCCTCCAACCTCATGCTCACGCGCAGCGGCCGATGCAAGCTGACGGATTTCGGCCTCGTGCGCATTGACGATCCCAACGACACGTTTCATCTCGCGACTGAAGCGGTCGGAACGCCTCTTTACCTCGCTCCGGAAATCGCTCGCGGCCTTCCGGCCAGCGGCGCCACCGATATCTACGGACTGGGATGCACGCTCTACTACCTGCTGACGGGCAGACATCCATTTTTCGGCAAGACGCATCAGGACGTCATCAAAATGCATCTCTCCGAACCCCCGCCGGATCTGTGCGATGCCCGGCCCGATCTGCCGACCACGCTCTCTCAGGCCATTCGAACCGCGATGGCCAAGAAGCCCAAGGAGCGATTCGAATCCGCCGGCCAATTTGCCAAAGTTCTACGCGTCCACACCATCCCCGTCGGAGGATCAGGCACGGAACTGGCCCTCTCCAGCAGTTTGGCCAGCGCCGCCCTGGCATTGAGCATGGGAAAGAGAGAGCAGCGTCCTCTGTGGGTATGGGGCAGCCTGGTTGGCGCGGCCGTGATCGGCGCGGCGGTTGTCGTAGCCATTCGTGGAACCAATTCGCAGGGCACCCAGCCGACAATGGGAATGCCGATTTCGTCCAACCCAAATTCGATACAAGCCCGCGTTGAACCAATGCAAATCGCATCGCCCGTTCTTCCACCGCCGACAACCCTTCCATCCGCCGCCATTCAAGCGGCATCCAGTACCATCGTTCCCGCTTCTGCGGTTGTCGCCGCGCCTCCGGCCAAACTAACGCCCGCCGCCACATTCCTGGCGACCGACGCGAAACACCTTGGCGACATCGCCAGCGGCCAGGATACACATCTGGCCGGCCAGCCCATCGCCGTGGTGGGTGTCGTCGCATCCGTTCATCTCACCACCGCCGGAAAAATGATGCACATGGAATTCATCGGCGTCGATAACGACAGTGGGTTCATTGTCAGCTTCCCACCCGATCTTGAGGCTTCGATTCACGAGCGAATTACCGGCGCTTCCTCCTCTCCTTGGGGCCGCCAGAAAGTGCGCGCCACTGGCCCTCTGACCCTTCACAAGGGCCGAGTCGAAATGCGACTGGAATCAGCCGATCAAATTGAATTGGCGAAATAGCTTCGCCTCCGAGGGATGGCTTGGCTCGACTTAATTCGGCCGCCAGAGTTTCGATAGAGGCAATTCGAGGTTTTCAAAGGGTGGCAGACGGACGACATCCTGATTTTGCCCGCGCCCAGATGCCTCATAGCGATCCCCCACTAGGCGAAAACCTTCGATCGACCGCTGTTGCGGGTCGATGATCCAGTAAAATGCGACCCCGCCAGTCGCGTACTGCTCGAATTTGTCTTCTCGATCCGTGATGACACTGCTGGGGCTGATGATTTCGACGCACAGATCAGGCGGCCCCTCCATTGCCTTCTTGCCTATCAGATGACGGCGATGTTGAACGAAGAACAGGATGTCCGGCCGACGCACATCGTGCGGCCCGAAAATGGTGTCAACATCTCCAAACAGTTGGCCGAGCTGGTTTTGATCGGCGTGGGTTTTCAAAATCGTAGCAAGCGCAAACACGATATAGGAATGGTCCGGAACAGCGCTGGGACGCACTGCTACCTCCCCATTGACCAGTTCCAAGCGGACTCCTGGCGGGTCTTGGCCTAATTCCAAGAACTGCTCAGCGGTCATTTTGATCGTGCTTACAACCGGCATGTCATCTCCACGGGATTCAAATTGTAACCCGCGTCCTCAATTCAAACCATCAGCCGACGGAATGCGCCGGCTTCGGCAGATCATCGTGAATCGTCTGCTGTTTGGGTTGATCCCCCCCGAACGTGAATAGCACCATGTCGTCATCGATCTTGGCCTGAAGATGAACAGGCCGCTGCCACAGGCGATAGACATTCTTCAATGTCTCCACCGCAAACTTGATCTCCATGTCGAGCCCATTGTGGCGATGAGCCAGAAACAGCTCGCCACGATTGCAATAGTTGCCGTCCACGACATAAATGAACGGCCGCCCCATGTTCGTCAGTTGGTACAGCATCGTCTGCTTGATGCGCGCCGGATCGCGGCTGACGATGCGAAGCTGCCCCGTGTGCGGGTCGCGCCCGTACTGATAAAAACGATGCTTCTCGATGAATTCCGGCGTGAGAAACTCATCGATGAAATTCACGTCATTGTAAACCCGGCGCACTTCGAAAATCTTTTCCCGGCCTAATCCCAGCCCCTTATCCCACGATTTTTTCTCCCCTAAATTATCCGACTCTTCATATGCTTTGCCGAATTTTCCCTTGTTCCATCGGTCCTCGATGTCACGGAACAACTCCAGCCCGATCTTGTACGGATTAAAATTCCCCGGCGGCATGTGCACCGTTCCGCTGTGATGGTCGGCATAGTCAATCACTTCCTTGGCCTCGACGAAATGCTTGGTCATCAACGTGCTGTGCCAGAAGCTCGCCCACCCCTCGTTCATCACTTTGGTCATCCCCTGTGGCGCGAAATAATACGCCTCCTCGCGCACGATCGAGAGGCAATCGGTCTGCCAGTCCTCGAGTCGCGCGTGTTGCAGGAGATAAAGCAGCACGTCGCGCGTCGGCCGGGCCGGTGTCACGTGCCGCATCTTGGCCCGTTCCTCGCGCAGTTTTTTCGCCTCAGCTTCCAACAAATCCGGAGGATTGATCCACTTGTCCAGATAATCTTTCGCCTTGAAGCGCGACACCTGCTCCTCGCGCACACGCTCCTGCGGCTTTTGTTCCATCGGACCCCGGTTCAGAAACGCGCTGTGCGGGTCGATCAGGTCCTCAATGCTCAGGCAGATATCCAGAAATTTCTCGACGACGTCGAAACCCTGTTTCTCGATGTGCCGGCGAATCCGCGTCGAATGGTTGGCCATCTCGTCCATCATCTTGCGATTGGTCTGGCCGAACCAAAGGTTGTTCTTGAAGAAATCCGCGTGCCCGTACACATGGGCGATCACCAACTTCTGATCCACGAGCTGATTCGATTCCTGCAAATAGGCGTAGCACGGATCGTTGTTGATCACCATTTCGTAAATTCGGCCCAGGCCGTAGAAGTGCTGCTTGCGGAGCCTCTCGTATTCCGCGCCGAAGCGCCAGTGCGGATAGCGCTGCGGAAACCCGCCGTACGCGGCGATCTGATTCATCTGCTCGTAATCGCACATCTCAAAGACGACCGGGAAGAAATCCAGCCCGTATGACTGCGAGCGCTCACGGATCTGCTTCTTGGCGTTGAGCAGCTCCTGCGGAAACGGGCCCATCACGTGCGATGCCATATCTGAATCTTAGCTCCGAAGATCGGCGAATTCACTGGAAGCGGCTTCAAGATGTCTATCGGCCGATCCGAGCATTGAGCCCCATTGATGCAACTCCAGGAGGAACTTATCATCGTTTCATGGGCGACTCTGCCATCCGCCACCGGCTCTCGCTTTGGTTGCGGAGTGAACGGGCTTTCGGCGTCAAATCCGTCCAGGCGCCCCCGGTTCCGATCGCGCCCCCGCCGCCGGACCGTCCGATGGCTGCCACTGCTCACAGTGATCCCGATCCCATGTCCAACAATCTGTTTGGAATCTCCGAAGCTCCAAAGACGGCGATGCCACCATCGATTTCCCTGCCGGTCCTCCCTCGGGCAACAACAATCTCCCAGCTATCCGCCATGGATCAGAACCAGGTCAAGGGGTGCACGAAGTGCGCCCTGAGCCAGAAGCGGACCAACACCGTCTTCGGCGAAGGCGATCCCGACGCCTCCATTTTCTTCGTCGGCGAAGGCCCCGGCGAGAATGAAGACCTCCAGGGCCGGCCCTTCGTCGGCCGTGCCGGCGAGCTGCTCAATAAGATGATCGCCGGAATGGGATTAAAGCGCGAGCAGGTCTTTATCGCCAACATTGTCAAATGCCGCCCTCCCGGGAATCGCGAGCCGGCCCCCGACGAAGTCGCCACCTGTACGCCATATCTGGTGCGCCAACTCGAGATTGTACGCCCCAAGGTCATCGTCACGCTTGGCCGCCCCTCTTCCCAGTACATGCTCGAAACCAAGCAAGCCATGAGTAAGATGCGCGGCCAATGGCATAACTGGCGGGGCATCAAGCTGATGCCGACGTTTCATCCCGCGTATCTGCTTCGTGCATACACGCCGGAGAATCGCGCCCTGGTCTGGAGCGACCTTCAGAAAGTCATGGCCGAAGTCGGTTTGCCGCTTCCCAAAAAACCCGTCGCTTGATTGAAAATTTTTTGGAATTTTTCTTTGAATTTTTTCACGGGCCCACGCTCCGAATGGATGGTGGATCATCATCGTCATGCGCAACCGGTGGTGGGATGTCATTGCAATTCTGACTTGCTCGCCGCAAAAATTTTCGCCGTGCAACTTTGTCGCTCTTGATCTGTATAGAAGCGGGAATATTCTATCCGCCCCGCGTGTGTTAGACGTATCGAAGAGTTGTCGCGACAATGCGCTGGGGGTGCCAGCGCGGGACTGTCGCCAATCGTAAAATGTTTTTGTCGCGCGCGGTGTGAACGATACATTCAAGGAAACGTTTCGAGCAGCGCGAACCGGCGAGCTCGAAACGAATGAAAATAAACAAACGGCGCGAAGCGAAAATTTTTCGCGCATCCTGTTTTAAGCACCTTTCGCTGAAGAAATATCATGTCCACGACCCATATGCCCACGCCGCGCGAGGCGTCTGCACGCCGCGCGCCAGAGCCCGTTTTTGACCCCGCGGTTTGGCAACAAATCCTCCAGACGGTCCGATCTCATCATCCCAGCCTGAATCGCGTCTGGTTCGATCAACTCGTTCCGCGGCAACTGACCAATGGTGTCATCCAGGTTACCGTTCGCACGCCGGCTCAACTCAATTTCTGCCAGAGCCAGTGCCAGCAACCTTTTACATCCGCCGCCCAACAGATCACCGGCCGCCTTGTCGCGGTATCGTTTCATTGCGAAAATCTGATCCGAGGGGGCGTCTTCAATGAGGGCGACCAGCCGCTTCCCCTCAACCCCGATTACGCATTCGACCAATTCGTCACCGGCCCCTGCAATCGGCTCCCTCACGCCGCTTCCATCGCCGTCGCCGAGCAACCCGGAAAAGCCTATAACCCGCTATTTATTCACGGCGGAGTCGGCTTGGGCAAGACCCATCTCCTTCAGGCCGTTTGCCAGAAAGTCCTCGAACGCCAATCCGATGCCAGGATTCTCTATCTTTCCTGCGACAGCTTCGTCAACCAGTTCATTCTTGCCGTTGAGAATGGGGACATGCAGCAATTTCGCTTCCGTTTCCGGCATGTCGATCTGCTGGTCATCGACGACGTCCATTTTCTCACCGGCCACGACCGCACCCAGGAAGAGTTTTTTCACACGTTTAACACCTTGTATCAACAACAAAAACAGATCATCCTCAGCGCGGATTGCTCTCCCAGTGAGATTCCCGAGCTAGAAGAACGGCTCGTCAGCCGCTTTAACTGGGGCCTGGTCGCCCGCGTCGAGAAACCCTGTTACGAGACTCGCGTCGCCATCCTGCAAAAGAAGGCCAAAATGCGCGGCATGACGCTCCCCGAAGACGTCGTCTGCTACATCGCCGCCAAGGTCGAAAATAATACTCGCGAACTCGAAGGCGCCATCACCAAGGTGCAAGGCATGGGGATGCTCCAAAATGGCCGCATCGACTTGGAGCTGGCCAAAGCCGCCTTAGGCGAAAGCGCCACCCCTGACCAGAAACGCATCACCGTCCAGCAGATTTTCGACGCCGTCACCAAGTACTACAACGTCCGCCTCAGCGACCTTCAGAGTAAGAAACGCCACAAGAGCATCGCCTTCCCCCGGCAGGTCTGCATGTTCCTTGCTCGGCGTCATACGCGATACAGCCTGGAGGAAATCGGCGGCTACTTCGGCGGCCGCGATCACACCACCGTCCTTCACGCCGTCCGCACCATCGAACAGGATTGCCACGACGACCGACTTATCGCCGATCAGCTCAATCACATTGAAGGACAGCTAACGTCGTGACCAATCAGTGGCTTCAGGCCACTGAGGTTAATGAGAAATGACGAAATCCGAATGCCGTCACGTCCAGGTCATTCGAGCATTCAGTCATTCGTCATTTGAATTTCGTCATTAGAAGCTGTTTCAAAACCTCCCGCGCGGCGGTGCGCCGCGGATGGCGGAGGCTGGC
>CAZCKE010000215.1:5809-7315 GCA_964499005.1 uncultured Tepidisphaeraceae bacterium | reverse complement strand
TCCTATTGGCTCTGCTCCTCCTGATGGGCACAGTCATGTCCCTGACTAAAAATCCACAGGCGATGGACGGCATGAAAAAATACGGATACCCCGAGAACGTCATGTTCCCATTAGGAATCACCGAGGGAGTCTGTGCAATCCTGTACCTAATCCCCCGCACCTCGGTGTTGGGCGCGGTCCTCCTCACCGGATACCTCGGCGGGGCCACCGCGACCCACGTTCGCGCTGGTGAGCACATATTTATAGTTCCGATCATCGTGGGCATTCTCGCGTGGGTGTTCCTCTTGATGCGGGAGCGCCGGTTGCGATCTCTGCTCCCATTTCGCAGTTGATCGCGAACTTTGTAAGTTATGATCCCTCACTCATAATGACTTCGGAGTAATGATGAAATTCAACACTTATCTCCATTTCAACGGCCAATGCGAAGCCGCCTTCAAGTTCTACGCCGATGCCCTGGGCGGCAAAATTCAAAGCATGATGCGCTTCGGCGAATCCCCCATGGCCAAAAACATCTCGCCCGATTGGCACGGCAAAATCATCCATGCCACCATGATTCACGCCAGCGGAGACCTGATGGGTTCCGATGTTCCCCCGGATCATTTTTCCAAGCCCCAGGGCTTCTCGGTCACGATTAACCTCTCCGATCCCGTCGAGGCCGAGCGTATTTATAAAACTCTCTCGCAAGGCGGTAATATCCAGATGCCCTTGCAGGAGACGTTCTGGGCGGTTCGATTTGGCCAGTTCACGGACAAATTCGGAATCCCTTGGATGATCAATTGCGGCAAACCGCAATAAACTTGAGCTTTTGGTTTTGGTGAAAACATTTCTTTGCTGGAGAGTCCCATGAGCGCAATCCGAGTTCTCGTCGGCACGAAGAAAGGCGCCTTCATCCTCACCTCCGACGTCAAACGCCAGAAATGGGATGTCGCCGGCCCCCATTTTGCCGGCTGGGAAATTTATCACCTCAAAGGCTCGCTCGCCGACCCCGACCGCATCTACTGCTCCCAATCCAGCAGCTGGTTCGGCCAGATTATTCAGCGTTCCAGCGACGGTGGAAAAACCTGGGAACAACCCGGTGGCGGCATGCAAAAAGGCCCCGGCGGAATGCCCACGGGTGAAAGCAACAAATTCGTCTACGACACCTCGCCCACCGGCCATCCCCTCACCACACATCAGTGGTACGACGGCACGCCTCATCCCTGGGAATTCAAGCGCGTCTGGCATCTCGAGCCCTCGTTGCATGACGCCAACACCCCCTATGCCGTTGTCGAGGATGCCGCTATGTTCCGCCCCACCAACGGCAGCACGACCTGCACGCCCGTCATGCCCGGAGGACTGATCAACAACGGGTAGCTGTACGAGTTCGCCGCCACGAGACCCGATCCATCGACGGCGGCGCCCTGAATCTCGACGTTGTCGCAGTGCACGTTGATGGGCGTCGCCAGCGAGTACAAGCCGATCGGCAGAAACACACGCCCGCCGCTGACGCATGCGTCGTTCACCGCG
>CAZCKE010000215.1:0-5799 GCA_964499005.1 uncultured Tepidisphaeraceae bacterium | reverse complement strand
GTGGATAGCCATTTCTGCTGCCGGCGCATTCCGCACCGACGATGGCGGCAAAACATGGAAGCCGATTAACAAAGGCCTCCGCTCCGAATTCATGCCCAATCCCACCGCCGAGGTCGGCCACTGCGTCCACCGTCTGGCCCTTCATCCCTCTCGTCCCGACACCGTCTACATGCAAAAGCACTGGGATGTCATGCGCACCGACAACGCCGGCGACCAGTGGCGCGAAGTCAGCGGCAATCTTCCCACTGATTTTGGATTCTGCATCGACGTCCACGCCCATCAGCCCGAAACCGTCTACGTTGTCCCGATCAAATCCGATTCCGAGCACTATCCCCTCGAAGGCAAACTCCGCGTCTACCGCTCCAAAACCGGCGGCGACGAATGGGAACCCCTCACCAACGGCCTCCCCCAGGAAAACTGTTACGTCAACGTCTACCGCGACGCCATGTGCGTCGACTCCCTCGACGATTGCGGCATCTACTTCGGCACCACCGGCGGCCAGGTCTACGCCTCCACCAATGGCGGCGATTCCTGGAACCCCATCGTCCGCGATCTCCCAGCCGTTTTGTCCGTCGAGGTGCAGACCCTGAAATAATTTTCGATTTGCAATTTGCGATTGAAAAACACGCTAGCTGCGATCGCAAATCGCAAATCGCAAATTGAAAATCGCAAATAAAATGATCCGCGTCGTACTCCCCGCCCATCTTCGCACGCTTGCGAAAGTCGACCGCGAGGTCCAACTCTCCATCCCCGCCCCCGTTACCACTCGCACTCTTCTCGACGCCCTCGAACTCGCCTATCCCATGCTCTGTGGCACCATCCGCGACCACATCACCCACCAGCGCCGCCCCCTGGTCCGTTTCTTTGCCTGCGAACAGGACATCTCCCACGATTCGCCCGATATTCCGCTGCCTGAAAAAATCACCTCCGGCTCCGAACCCTTCTACATCATCGGCGCCATCGCGGGTGGTTGACCTCTCCCGCTTATTTCGACAAGTGCCGATCCTGATACAGCCCCATCAAATTCCCCCCAGGATCCCTGAACCACGCTGTCACTTCAGGCTCATGAGGCGACACCGGCTTCACAATCGTCCCCCCGTTGGCCACCACCGCTTCGATTGTTTTGGCGATATCCTTGACCATGATCGAAATGACAATCCCCGCCTCCTTCATCGGTGGCCGTCCCGTCACCCACATCCCGCTCACTTCTCCGACCCCGTCGTCAAACGACGCCGACCCATCCCCATGCCGACGAATCGCCCACCCAAAGCTCTTCTCATAAAACTCCCGCGATTTCTCCACATCGATCGCCGGAATTTCCAGATAGCAAATCTTTCCATGGCCCAATGTCGGCTTCATATCCCCATCCTTTTCTCGCGGCGACCCGGCATTGCGCGGTTTTCTTGATTCAACATTCCGCATTCATCATTCGGCATTTCCCGTCTATTATTCCCCCATGCGCTGGATCGAAGTCAACGACTTAATGCAAAAGAATTACCGCTACCCCCTCGTCGCTCCCACCGGCCGCAATTTCCATCCACTCTTCCGCCCCCAACTTACCCCTGCCCAGCTCTTGCGGCTGGGTATTTTCGGCGGCAAATACATGACCGACTGCTCAGCTGAGTTTCCCAAAAGCTGGTTCGACCGCGCCAAACTCTGCACGACCCGCCACGACCCAAACTTCAATTATTTCAAAATCAACGCCTCCAAACCTCTCTCCTACTGGCTCGAAAAAGGATGGATCTACCCCGAAGACCCGCGCGGCTGGTTTCAATGGTACTGCCGCTATTACCTGGGCCGCCGCTGCCCCGACGACGATCGCCAGATCAAGCGCTGGCTCGCTTTCCGCCGTCACATCGCCCAGATCAAAAACCACTGTTCCCCGCGCGACTTCACCTGCCGTCCCCGTCAGCGCCAAGCCTTGCTCCACTGGGCCTACGATTCTCGCAAATTCTGACCCTCTCTTGCCTTCAAAATCTTACTCCTGCTCTTACTCCCTACCCCATTTTCCATTCCTCATTTTCCCTGCTATCCTCTGCAACCATCCGTCTCGTCCCCGTCTGAAAAAGGGAGCTTATTACTATGTCCACCATGGTCTTCTTCATCCTGATCGGCTTAAACATCGCCATCTCCCTCTGGAACGCCTACGCCACTGGCAAATGCTGGGTCGAGGCCAAATACGCCGGTGGCTGGCCCCGTTTCATGGCCTGGATGGGCGCCACCATGGCCGCCAGCGGCCTAAGCTGGTGCATCCTCATTTTCCTCGTCCTCATCTGCAACTCCCTTGGAAAACTCAACGCCTATTGGACCAACGTCGCCCTCGACCTTGGCTACGTCCTGCTCGTCCCCGGCATCCTCTTCTCCGGCCTCATGATTACGATCGATTCCTGGGCCCGCGCCTTCCGCACTCGCAAAGTTCTGGACCTGGGCATCGCCGGATACAACAGCTTTGCCCAGGTCTACAACACCTACAACGCCGTCCGCGGCTTCGGCCCCGCCTTCTCCAGTGTTTTCAAAGCCTTCTTCGGCGGCAAAGACAAAAAAGACGGCGCCACTCTCGTCATCCTCCTGGCGATCCTCTCCCTGGCCGCCGGAATCCTCATCACCGCCGCGATCATTCATCACGTGGCCGCCCAAGAAAAACTCCCAAGTTACGAAGAGGCATACCAACGCCTCCAGGCCCACCCCGCCTGATACAATATTTCATTGCAGAAATTCTCACCCCGCTCGACAATTTCTCTGCGATGCTCATTCTTCGCGAAAAATTCCGCGGCTCCCTCCTGGGTGCCGTCATCGGCGACGTCGCCGGCGCTCCAGTCGAAGCCGAATCCCCCGGGTACATCGCCAAAACCTACCGCTCCGTTGACGAAATTCTGGCAACTCAAAGTGTCCCTGAATTCACAGGCCCCGATTGGTCTGTTGGCCGATTCACGGATGATACCCAGATGACCCTGTGCGTCGCCGATTGGCTCCTCGCTGGCGAATCTCCATCCCCCGAGCCTCTTCTGGCCCGTTTCGCAAACGCCTACGAACCCTGGCGTCGCTACGGCTCTGGCACGGAATCGATTCTCCGTCTCTACCCCCAGCACAAATCCCAATGGCGTGAACTCGCCACCGCCGCTTTTCCCCATGGCTCCCACGGCAACGGCAGTGCGATGCGCGTCGCCCCCATCGGCCTGGCCCATTTCAAAAATCCCGCGACCGCCGCCTCAGTTGCCATGCAATCTTCCCGGCCAACACACAGCCATCCCCTCGCTTATCAAGGCGCTGTGCTTCAAACGATTGCCGTTGCCACCGCAACTGTTCTCAGCGGCTTCTCTCATGCAGGTTTCCTCGATCCGTTGCGCGCCAGCCTGAAATATTTCTCCGATCTTCTGCAAGATACTTCAAAATTCGCCGTCGCTCTCGATGCAATCGAGCAAGGCCTTCATCGCGACGCGACGTGTGCTGAAATGTCCGAGATTCTCGGCACCGGCGTCACCTCCTGCGAAGCTGTCCCCATGTCCCTCTACTGTTTCCTCCGTCACCCTCACTCTTTTGCCCAGGTCATCCATGAAGCGATCTTTATTGGCGGCGACACCGATACGATCGCCTCAATGGCGGGTGCGATCTCCGGTGCTTTCCTCGGTATTCAGGCCATTCCGCCCCATTGGCTCAGGGCATTCCGAGAAAACATTTACCACGCCGGCGAAATTCAATCTCTCGCAGATCGTCTGTTTGATAAGTACGCCAGCGATCAATCGAATCCAAGATGAGACGCGACCAAATTCCTGAGCCTCTGGACTATCGAACACCTCCACCCGCCCCGCAGGGTCCCGGCCAGTTCATCAATACCCTACGAAGGATGGTCCTGATCTCTTACTGGATATTCGCAGGCGTCATGACCCTCTATGCACTGATTGCGATCATTTTGAGGGAAAACCCGCTTTCCAGCATCCATTCTGACCTGTTGGATTGACGGGATGTGGCAAAGACCGTCGCGTTGGATATCTGCCTTGGAACGATATTTGCCGCCATTGCACTCTCATTGAGACGACGTCCTAGCAGAAATAACCATAAATGATGACTCGCCGTGGCAGTGCCACGGGCTTCCAGCCCATGAGTACGAACAACAATATTGATGATACTTTGCAACGATCCCGCCAAGCCCTACGCGCTCTTGCGCCCTTTTGGCATTCGACCCAACCAATCCAGCATAGCCTGTCGGATTAATCCGGCCCGCGTGAGCCCTTTTTTCCCCGCAGCCGCGTCAGCCGCAGCCAAAAGTTGCGGCGCCATCGTGATCAACACGCGAGCCGCCTTCTGTCCCGCGGGCTTCGCGGGACGGCCTCGCTTGCGCGGATGCGGCTTGGAATTAGTGATGCCCTTGGCGCGCGTCGCGGAAAACTCCTCATCATATTGATCCGATTCGGCGTCGAACTCTTGCCGTGTCATCCGGCCGAATCGGCCGGGGAGCCACGGCGCCAGCGGTTTTTTGCGCTTCATCGTTTTCTCCTAAGTCGATGGCGTTCTCGAAGCGTCAGCGGGCGAGCATGAATCACAAACAGCGATTCTTCCCCATCGACCAAATAAATCGCCTGAATGATCCTCCCATCGCGCGTTGGGCCAATGACCAGCCATTTCTCATTCCCGATCGCTTTGGGATAGGGTCTGTGCGCGTTGTTCACCACAGATTCGACGTCGCTGACTTCCAATCCATGACTCTCAACTTTGCCGATGTTCCATGCCATCCAGCGAAAGTCGTGGAACCTAATTGCAGTATATACCAATAATCGAGCCGTCGCAATCCGATTGCGGTGCGCTCTATCGCGGCCGTGGAGGGGAATGGCTCATCAATTGTTTCTCGATTTGCATGATGGTCAGCCGATAGGTAGGAAAGCCCCAATGTCCCTAAAGCGCCTCCTAACCTCTCTAATCCCTGCCCCCCTGAAATCCCGCCTCAAAAAATCCCGACGCTCCCGCCAGCTCCGCCGTGCCCTCCGCCTGATCTCTCCATGCACCACTAATTTCAAATCTCTCTTATCTCCGCCCCCACCCAACGACTCTCTCCAAACTCAGTCCGAGCTCGTCCATCTCCTCGAGCTCCAGAATTCACGCGACCCCGCCGAAGTCCGCCAAGCCGCCTCCGAAGCCTTCCTCACCGGCTTCGAATTCTCCTCCATACTCGGCCCTTGGTTTACCGCCAAAAATCTCCCCAAAACTGCCGCGTTGATGCGGGAATTGATCCTTGCCGACACCGCCATCGTTGAGCCGATCAAGGCCCACTTCTCGCGCCAGCGACCCTACCAGATCGATCCGCGCATCAAACCCTGCATCCCTCTGGACCCCACCGCAGGCTACCCCAGCGGCCACGCCGCCCGCACGCGTATCCTCGCCCTGACCCTCGCCGAAATTTTCCCCGACCAGAAATCACAACTCCTCTCCCTCGCCGACCGCATCCCCCAACTCCGGATCATGGCCGGTCTGCATTTTCCTTCCGATATCGCCGCCGGAAAACTCATCGGCGAAAAAATCTTCGAGGCCATGACCCAATCCCCCGCCTACCAATCCGCGCTCGCTCAAGTCCGCGCGGAATGCCTTTCCGTTCGGAATAAATAAACCGCCAAGGCGCCAAGAAAATTCAATTTTAGCCATAGATGAGAATCAGATGGATGCAGATGAAATGACGAAATGCAAATTGATTTTAACTTATCTGTGTGAAGCCGATTTTCATCTGTGGTTAAAACTGAATTCGCATTTCTTATCGTTCTTGGCGTCTTGTATGTTCAAGGATACCCGATTGGGTTCTACTACGCTCCG
>CAZCKE010000214.1:0-7330 GCA_964499005.1 uncultured Tepidisphaeraceae bacterium | reverse complement strand
GCGGGCACCGTAATTCGGGAGAGAGAATAGGAGTTCTGAGTAAAAAACGTGAAGCAGTTGGTGAGGCTTGTGTCGGCAATGAATCTTTAAGGTGAATGGCTAATGGTTCGCGCCACCTTTAATTCGCCAGAATGTCCCATGGGAGGGGGGGAGGGATGGCGTCGGAGACACCAAGTTTGTTGAGAGGTGAACAGTTGAGCAGGTGATGGGGAGGTGAAGACGTAAGGGAAGGCCAACGGCCATTCGGCATGGCTCAGGACAGGGAGCATTGGTGTAGTACGATGGGGAAGTCGGAGGGGTTGGCCTGGGTGCGGGGATTTGTTTAATGAAAATAATTCTCAACGCTATGCCACATAATTACTTGGAAATTTGCCCTAGAGCCCTAAATCCACTTCTGTTGGCCGGATGTGCTATAGCTTCTTGACTGGCCGCAACTTTGCTATCATTACTGTTTATGGTCAAAGAAAATCATAATTCAGAAAATGGGGATAGCACTGCGGTAGCACGATCCAAACCCGCAAGAAAAACAGGAAGTAGCAAGCCGTCTCCATGGACGTTTCCTAAAAATACTTTGGAAGAGGCTATTGGGGTCGCCAAAGCCATTGAGGACAAACACGGAGGCAACCCAATGAAAGCCGATCTGCTTGCGAAGGCAGTCGGCTTTAACAAGCCGAATGATTGGCGATTTCTCGACCTCGTTAAATCTGCCAACATATACGGTTTAGTAAGCGGCAGCGGCACGAAGGCTACGGTGTCTCTTGAAAAAATTGGACAGGATGTCGTCGCTCCGGGATCGCCGCAGGAAAGAAAAACTGCTTTATTGAAAGCTTTCCATAAGGTTGAGGATTTTAGAAAGGTCGACGAGTTTTACGGTACTAAACGCATTCCTGAGGACGAATATTTTTTGAATACCCTCACCCGGCAGTTTAGCATTCCAAAAGATCGCGCCGAGATATTTGCGGAAGTTTTCCGGCAAAATGTATTTTTCCTGAGATCATTCAATGTCCAGACTGGGACTGGACCGTCGGATCAATCGATTGGAACTCAAGAAGCTGACGGCGCTACTCCTACTACAGCTATCGGTAAGGAAAGACGCGTCAGGGAATTCCTGGACACTTGCTTCGTAATGATGCCCTTCGGCAACTGGTTTGACCGTTACTACCAAGATATTTACGTGCCTGCGATAAAAGAGGCTGGCCTCGAACCGATAAGAGCCGACGAGCTTTTCAGCACAGGCAGTGTCATGGAACAAATTTGGGAGCAGATTGGTAAAGCCCGTGTACTGCTAGCTGATTTATCTGGTAAGAACGCTAATGTTTTTTATGAACTTGGTCTGGCCCATGCCGCACAGAAACCGGTGGTGTTCACAGCATCTACCGTTGATGACGTTCCATTTGATCTTCGACATCTTCGTGTTGTCCTATACGAAACCCGCGAAACTGAATGGGCAATGAAATTGCGCAAACTGATTACGGAGTATCTGCGTAACACGCTCAAGGACCCAGCAAAATCTATCCCACATCCTTTCCGCGCACGGATGGATAACGCACCAGTAGTACCAACGCCCTAATTGGACTTACGGTTTATCTGAAAGACACTGCGCATGCCGCTTAATTTACGAGAACCGGAAGTTGAAGCCGCTGTGCGCAACATTGAACGTCGCGCGGAGCGAGAATCTGATTTTCGCAAGTTATACGATGTGTACGTGGATCACGGCATCCTGAAAGAACTTTCGTTAAAAGACAACCAAATCATTTACGGCCGACGCGGAGTTGGTAAGTCACATTTGCTTTCATATTACCGCGATCAAGTATTGAGCAACAATTCCCCGTTTCTTTTTCAGATCCACGATGCTACACGGCTTGGAAGTGGGATAGCCACACAATCATCAGATCCGTTAAACATTGCAATCAACATGTTTGGGCAATTTCTAAATGATATCGCCACGCAGGCTTTCGATTCATTGGATGCGATCGAAGATAAAAGTGCTTCGGGAAAAGCGGGTGATGCAATTTTAGCATTTCAAGGAGTGACGTCGAAAAGTGGCCAAAATGGTTCATCCTTTGATTTTCGCAATCTTGGGGACACTTTGGATCGCTACCGCGAATGGTCCCATGCCGAACGACTGGTTTTAGCAATAGACGAGTGGGTTGCTATACCAATGGTTGCCCAGCCGTATTTCGCAGAATTTTTGCGGCGCACTTTTCTCGTAAAGCCAACGATCATCGCTAAGATCGCCGCATTGAGTTATCAAACAAAGATGTCTGTTCGCACGGATAGTGGCACTATTGGCATCGAGGCTGGTGCCGATGCCTTCGGTGACTTGGATTTGGATAGATTTTTCGTTTGGGAGGAAGACGAAAATGGCGTCAAGTCTTTTTTCGGTCAAGCGCTTTACAATCATCTTGGTAAGGATTTGGATTGGGATTTGACGATTTCGGCACAAGCAAAATTTGATTTCATGATCAGTTCTTTTTTCACGCAAGAAAATGCATTCGTACAACTCTGTCGCGCATCAGAGGGCAACTGTCGCGACTTTTTGAACGTCTTTCGTTTTGCTTATTCGCTCTTTCTTAAAGATTCTGCAGCGATCAAAATTGGAATACCACATGTGAATCAAGCTTCGGAACAATGGTACCGTCAAGAAAAACTCCGTAACATCGCCAATGAATCTAGGATCGAAGAGTTTTTGAATTATCTTGTCCAAGACATCATCCGCGGCCGCAAATCCAAAACTTTCATGGTGAGCTATAAAGATATAAATCATCCGTTACTTGCTCGATTGTTTTCTGCCAGACTTCTCCATCCCCTCCGTACCGTGTGGAGCCATCCTGATCGTCCGGGCGAACCCTTTCACTTAGTGACTATGGATTTTGGTTGCTATCGCTCACTACAAGGCACTCGGAATGAGCCAGATCAGCATGTCTTCTTTCACGAAGAGGAAGCTCAAACGGCAAAATATGACGATCTTGTACCCCTCCTAGATCGTCGCAGTGTTAGGCGTATTGTGCTTTCGCGGGAAGAGTTGGATAAATTTACGCGTTAAATCAAAAATGACTTGCCACCATTAAGAAAAGACGCGATTGTACTGCAAATGCCAGTGTCGTGGCTTTGTTACGACAACTAGAAAGAGCATTGACTTCTGGACAGCATCCTCGCGTCCAAAAACTTTTCGCTGATGCGCTATCCGTTGACCGCGCCTGCGGCGAGAGCGATGAACAGGTCACAGGGGGAGCAGGTGAAAGAGGGAAATCAGCAGTCCTTCGGCTACGCTCGGAGTATACTATTCTTCTTCCGATTCGAGCTGAGGGCTGCGGCGGTCATGGGCATTCAGAATATTTCGGAGGACGTCTGACGAAATTTCGCATTCATCGGCCGAGGATTTGGAAAGATGTTCGCGGGGGCCCAGTTCGAAGATTCGCAAGGTGCCTTTGCCCTGTTCCTCGATCTCCATCAGATCACGAAGTTGGCTTGCGACTTCGTCATGGTCATCCGAGAAGAGAATCCATTCGCCCAGAGGGGCCTGGCTATCCAGCCGGGATTCAATGTCGGCGACCTCTTTTCCGGTCACGCGGCGAACGTGGGAAACAAATCGGGCCCGGTCACGGACCTGGTCTGCGGTAACGACGATTTTGGACATGGTGCTCCTTGCTGGGCGCCAGCCGTATCGGGTTGGCGGGGTCTTCCGCCGGGGGGAATGATAACAGGTTTGGAAACGTGAAAACGTGAGGCGGGGCGGAGAATTAGCTGGGCATTCCTTCACCCAAGAATTTGCCGTTTTCGCTGATTTTTTGGCCGTCGATTTCGATGTAACCCCCCTGCCGGAGGTCGCAGACCATATCCCAGTGGAGGCCGGATTGGTTGGAGTTTCCGGTTTCGGGGTAGCCGGCGCCGAGGGCGAAGTGGACGGTGCCGCCGATTTTTTCGTCGAAGAGGGTGTTTTTGGTGAAGCGGGTGACGGAGTAGTTGGTGCCGATGGCGCATTCGCCGAGGAAGCGGGAGCCGGAGTCCATGTCGAGCATGGAGAAGAGGAATTCCTCGTTTTTGGTGGCGGAGGCATCCGTCACTTTGCCGTTTTTGAAAACGAGTCGGACGCCTTGCACTTCGCGGGAGTGGTAGACGGCGGGGAAGGAGAAGCAGACGGTTCCGTTGACGGAGTCGAGGACGGGGCCGGTGAAGACTTCGCCATCCGGGAAATTTTCGTGGCCGTCGCAGTTGATCCAGGTGTGGCCGGCGACGGACATGCGGATGTCGGTGCCATTGGAAGCGACGACGTGGTAATCGGATTTGCCGTTGAGCAGGTCGGTGAGCTTCTGCTGGCGGACGGAGACGCGCTGCCAGGCGGCGACGGGGTCGGGCTCGTGGAGGAGGCCGGCGTTGAAGACGAAATCCTCGTACTCGGAGAGGGACATCTCGGCATCCTGGGCGCTGGCCTGGCAGGGGAATTGGGTGCCGACCCAGTGGGCCTGGCCTTCGGCGGCGCGCTTGAGGAGGGTTTGGGTGAGGGGGCGATTGGCGGCGGCGGAGCGGGCGACGCGTTTGGGGTCGATATTGGTCAGGGCCCTGGTGTTGGAGGAACCCCAGAGGCCGATGTGGCAGTCGATAGTTTCGACCTCGTATTTGGCGACGGGGTTGAGGAAATCGAGCTGGGCATCGGAGGCATTTTTGAGAAAGATTTCGCCGAGCTCGTCGAGGGAGAGGCGGACGAGGGGGTTGCCGCCGGCGGCGACGACCTGACGACAGATCTCGATCATCAGCGGCTGCGTGATGACGGGGCCGGAGATGCGGACAAGTTGGCCGGGTTTGACGGCGACGGAGTAGTTGACCAGGACTTGGGCGAGCTTGGCGAGGCGGGGGTCGGGCATGGGGGGATTGTAGGGGGAAAATTCGAAATCTGAAATTCGAATCTGAATGATGAAATTCGGATTTTACCGCGGAGACGCGGAGGACGCAGAGAATTCAAATTTACTTTTGATCAGGGATGGAATTGAGATGCAGGTACGCCGTTGCAATTCGCCCATGCGAAACGAAGGAACCCCCACCCTGGCCCTCCCCCGGAATACCGAGGGAGGGGAAAAGAGGGGATTATTTTGCGGGGTTCGACAGAGCAAGATGCACTGAGAGAAATTTAAGTTTTCGTTTTCTTGGCGGGCTTGGCGGTTCAAATCGAATTTGCATTCCTTCGCGTCTTCGCGGTTTATCGCATTTTGGTTTTGGGCTTCGGGTTTTTCTTCGGCTTGCCTATGATGAGGGCAAAGGGAAAGGAGTTTTATGATGAAGATTGGATTTGTTGGGCTTGGGAAGATGGGTGGGAACATGGCGTTGCGGCTGGTGCAGGGGTCGCCGGATGGGACGATTAAGGGGGGGCATTCGGTGGTGGGGTTTGCCAAGGATCATAATCCGGACCTGGATGGGACGAAGGAAATCGAGGTGGTGGATTCGCTGAAGGAGATGGTGAAACGGTTGCCGTCGCCGCGGGTGATTTGGGTGATGGTGCCGGCGGGGGATGCGACGGAGCGGGTGATCGCGGATTTGGCGCCGATGATGTCGCCTAATGACATCCTCATCGATGGGGGGAACAGCTATTACAAAGATTCGGTGCGACGGTGCGGGGGGTTGTTCGTACGGGATATCGGGTTCATCGATGTCGGGACGAGCGGCGGGATTTGGGGGCATCAGGAGGGGTATTGCCTGATGGTGGGCGGGAAGCCGGCGCATGTGCAGCAGTGCAAGCCGATCTTTGACACGCTGGCGCCGAAGGACGGGTGGGCGCACATGGGCGCCGTGGGGTCGGGGCATTTTGTAAAGATGGTGCACAACGGGATTGAGTATGGGTTGATGCAGGCGTATGGGGAGGGGTTTGAGGTTTTGTACAAGTCGGAGTTTAAGCCGGATTTGCACAAGGTATCGCAGGTGTGGAACCGGGGGAGCGTGGTGAGGTCGTGGCTGCTGGAACTGGCGGAGAGGGCGCTGGCGGAGGAGAGCGATTTGAAATCGATCCTGCCGTATGTGCCGGACAGCGGCGAGGGGCGGTGGACGATCCAGGCGGCGGTTGATGAGGATGTGCCGGTGCCGGTGATCGCGGCGAGCTTGTTCGCGCGGTTTGCGTCGAGGGATCCGTATAACTTCGCGGCACGATTGAGCGCGGCGCTGCGGAATCAGTTTGGCGGGCACGCGATCAAGAAGGCGCCGACGGCGATGGTTGGAGGAGAGGGAGGGAAGTAATTTTTTACCGCGGAGACGCGGAGAACGCGGAGAAAATGCGAATTCATTTTTAGCCACAGATGGAAATCAGATGAACACAGATGAGATGCAATTTTATTTTCTTTCATCTGTGTGGATCTGATTTCTATCTGTGGCGATTCATGCATTTTTCGTTGTGAGGGCAATCGAATTGCGGCGGTTGAAGCCGCCCCTGCGGGGATGGGTGATCATGTGGAATCAAGAAAGGGCTTTGGAGTTTGCGGAGGAGTGGATCGAGGCGTGGAATTCGCACGATATGGGGCGGATTTTGGCGCATTACTCGGATGATTTCGAGATGAGCAGCCCGTTTATCGCGACGATTGGTGGGGAGCCGAGCGGGACGCTTGTGGGGAAGGAGAATGTCGCGCGATACTGGACCAAGGCGCTGGGGAGGATGCCGGATTTGCGATTTCGATTGATCGAGGTGCTGTTCTGCGTGAACAGCATCGCGATTTATTATCATTCGGTGATGGGGAAGCGGGCGGTGGAGTGGATGCTATTCAATTCGGAGGGGAAGGTGTGCAAGACGGCGGGACATTATAATGAGTGATGGCCGGCAAGCAGAGCGGATCAGGGACCGTCACCAATAAATCAAGCCGCGACCCATTGGCTGCATTCGTTTTGGACGTTAAATTCATCTTCCATGCCCAATCCAGTTCCATGCGCGATCGTGATTTTCGGAGCCAGTGGCGATTTGGCGCAGCTCAAGCTCATTCCGGCCATCTACGAGCTGTGCCGGGAGAAGCTGGTAAGCGAGCGGTTTGTGCTGGTCGGGTATGCGCGGTCGACGACGAAGAAGGACGGCACGCCGCTGAATGACCAGCAATATCGCAAGGACTGTTACGACGCGATCAAGAAGCATGCGCGTCATCAGCCGATCGACGAAGCGGTCTGGAAGCGGATGGAGCCGAATATTTTTTATATGGCCGGGGCATACGATTCGCCGGATGATCACGCGCGGCTTTCGGCAAAATTGCGGGAGTTGGACAAGACGAACGAAACGGGCGGGAACCGGCTGGTTTACATTTCGACCCCGCCGGATGTATTTGAAGGGATCATCGATCGCCTCGGCGAGCGGCAGATGGAG
>CAZCKE010000213.1:0-7333 GCA_964499005.1 uncultured Tepidisphaeraceae bacterium | reverse complement strand
GAACCGCTGGATCGCGGATCCCCCGCGACTCGATCTGCTCCGCTACCATCTGTTCCCGAACCCCCGCCCAAAAGGCCCCGTCCCCCGGCCTCCAACCTCCCCCCCCCGCTCCCCGTTCACGAACACCTCCGCCCCGTCAAAAACCCCTCCGAAGTGCCACAACACCTTCCGATTCGCCAACCCCGCCGGCGCCTCCACCCAGCGCCGATACAATCCGATATCATCATCCGGCGTCTGAAATGTCGGCCTCGAAAACCCCGCGATCTCCCAATTCCCCGGCACCGCGATGTCGCTCCACCCGCTGTCGTCAAAATCCGCTTTTGCAAAATCCCCATCATGCGCATCCAAATTCGCCGGCAACTCCCCCTTCACCGACGGGCTCTTCCCATGCTCCAACTTAAACCGCCAGGTCCCCATCATCGGCAGCACCGCCGGGTTCCCCACCCTCATCTTCTCCACCGGCACCGGACCCTGCCCATCGATCGGCACCGGCGCACCCCACCCCACCGCCACCCACCCCAAAACCACTGCCGCCGCAACGGTCCAACGAATCATCGCCACCCTCCCAGCTTAAAACTACCCGATTCTCTCCACTCACATCTTCACGTTTCACGTTTTCACACCCCCTATTTCACATCCACCGGCTGCCCCTTCTTCCTCGCCGATTCATACATCGCCTGAATAATCGCCACCGCCTTGCGCGCCTCCGGCCCCCACGTCTGGGCCTCCTCCCCCTTCTCCCACGAACTGTAAATCGACAGCAAATTCTTCCCATGCAAATCCAATTCCAAATCCGCCGGATTCGCCCCACCCCCCGTATTTTTTGCCGCCGCCGGGTCCAGCCGCGCCATCAACTCCTTATCCGAAGGCCGCGCGTCCTTGAACTCATATCGCTTCAGTCCATTCTCGCTGATCGCGCTCCCAAATTCCCCGCCGATCTCAATCCTCACCGCTCCCCCGGGCCACATCGCTGTCGTGCTCACGTACGTCCCATACGCCCCATTCTCAAATTGCAGCGCGCACGTCAGCGTATCCTCCACCTCAATCGCCGCGTGAATCCGGCTCGACGCCATCGCGCTCACCGTCTTCACCGGCCCCACGATCCATTGGATCAAATCCACCTGATGTACCCCCTGGTTCATCACCGCCCCGCCCCCATCCAGCTTCCACGTCCCGCGCCATCCCCCGTCCGCATAATACTGGTCCGTCCGATACCAAGGCGTAATCGCCCCCGCCCAGCCGATCCGCCCAAACCGATTCTCCTTTACCGCATCCCGCAGCGCCGCATTCGCCTCGTTCCACCGATTCTGGAAAATCCCCGCCAGCTTCACCTTGTTCTTCTTCGCCCCCTCGATCATCTGATCGATCCGGTCCAGATGAATCTCCATCGGCTTCTCGCACACCACGTTCTTCCCATGCTCCATCGCCGTGATCACCGGCCCCTTATGGTCCCCGCTCGGCGTGCACACATGCACCGCGTCGATTTGCTCCTTCCGATACATCTCCAGCGCATCGGTATAGATCGGCGCCTCCATCTTGTTCTTCTCCAGCGCCTTGACCGCCTTGCTCCGATCAATGTCGCAAACCGCCACCAGCTCACAATTCGGCACCTTCGGAATCACCCGCACGTGCCATTCCCCCACCACTCCCGTACCCACCACCGCACATCGCCATTGCTTCGCCATCGCTGTGTTCTCCTAATCCACCAATCCACACGTCTTAGACGGTCCAGTCTTCGACAGCCAAACCTTTCACGTTTCTAAAATCGCTATCGCGCGTGACAAGCACCGCTCCTAATTCCATAGCTGCGGCGGCAATCCAAAGATCGTTGTCCGCCATCGATTTGCCCTTCGACAGCGCCTCGCATTTCAGTGCCGCGTAATGTTCCGCTACTCCAGGAGAAATGATCTCGCACGGAATAGAGTTGAATAATGCTTCCGCCAGCGCCTTCATCGTTTCTCGCCTGCGGCCGGGAGCCAGACGAAAGACTCCGTAGAAAATTTCTCCCTTAACCGTCGGCGTGATACAGACTCGATCCCCTTTACCAATCGCGGCGAGCTTCGCCTTCACCCGCGGCTCTTCCTCCATCAGGTCGCTGAAAGCATTTGTATCGATCAGAAACAACAATGATTAGGTCCCGTTTCCGCTTGCCTCGCTGGAATCTGCCAGATCATCAAAGACCCCCCGAAAATCCGTCTTTGACATCCCTTCTTCGATGTGCCTTTCCATCTCCGCAACGTCTTCCGCGGAAACTTTCGGCATGGTGTCTAATACATGAAGAATTGCCGCCGCCGTGCCCGGTTCTAGCGAACTGCTATTGTCTCGATAGTTGACCTCAACAACCTCCCCAACCGGCAATTGGATAGGAGTTTCAGGCACGAACACCCGGCCATCGTATCGAGCGCGAACCGTTGACATATTCATGATTATACTATCAGAACCCTGATCGGTTCTATTCATGTGCCAAATGCTTTCAAAGACTTAAGGCAACACCCTCACAAACTTCCGATTCCCCAACTGCACCACCACTGCCTTCTCAAAAACAAATTCCTTCTGCACATCCATCACTTTATCCCCATCAACCTTCACCGCCCCCTCTTTCATCTTCCTCATCGCCTCCCCATTCGAAGCCGCCAGCCCTGCCTTCACCAGAATCGGCGCCAGCTTGTGCGGCCCCTTCCCAATCTGCATCTCCGGCATCTCATCCGGCACACCCCCATGCGTCGTCTTCACAAACTCCGCCTCCGCCCCATTCGCCGCACCTTCATCATGCAGCCACGTAATCAGCCGTTTCGCCAAAGCCACCTTCGCATCCCGCGGATTCGTTTGAATCTGCCTCTTAAACTCCTCTGCGGGCAAATCCGTCAGCAAGGTGTAATAACTCTCTAAAAGCGCATCCGGCAACTTCATCACCTTCCCAAACATCCCCTTCTCACCACTGGCCGGGTCCGTCACCGCTATGTAATTCCCTTTGCTCTTGCTCATTTTCATCGCCCCATCCGTCCCCACCAGCAGCGGCGTCACTATCACCACCTGCCCCTGCTTCCCCTCCTTCTCCTGAAATTCCCGCCCCACCAGATTATTAAAAAGCTGATCGCTTCCCCCCATCTCCACGTCCGCATCGATCACCACGCTGTCCCACCCCTGAAGCAGCGGATAAATGAACTCGTGAATCCGAATATCCCCGCCCTCATGAAACCGTTCTTTGAAACTATCCCGTGCCAGCATCTGCGCCACCGACATCCGCCCGGCGAGCTTGATGATGTCCACCAGATTCATCGCCCCCAGCCATTCCCCGTTCCACCGCACTTCCAGATGATCCGGATCGGTCAGCAATACCTTCCCCACCTGCGCCACGTATGTCTTGGCATTCCGATCGATCTCCTCCCCACTGAGAACCGGCCGCGTCGCATTCCTCCCCGACGGGTCCCCCACCCGTGCCGTGTAATCCCCAATGATCAGCACCGCCTTATGCCCCCACTCCTGAAACTGCCGAATTACCTTCAGCGGAACGCAATGCCCCAACGTCACATCCGGCGCCGTCGGATCCATCCCCAACTTGATGCGCAACGGCTTCCCCGTTTTCGCGCTCTTTTCCAACTTTTTGCGCAAATCCTCGACGGTCAGAATCCGTTCACACCGCCGCTCCAGCACCCGAATTTGCTCATCAATAGAAATTGACATTGGGGGCCAAGATTCTAGAGACCCCATCCCCCCCAGGCAATCCGTTCGAATTCCCCCTTCTTCACGTCTTCACGTCTTCACGTTTCATCTCCCCCCTACTCCACCGCCTTGGGCGTCGGCGTCTCCATCGGCCTTTTCCACAACAGATGAATCCTCCAATGCTCATCATCCTTTTCCGGAAAATCCACCCGATAATGCGCCCCCCGGCTCTCCGTCCTCGTATACGCCGCCGTCGCGATCAAAAAGCAAACCGTCAGCATGTTCTGCAACTCCCACCCCGCCACCGCTCCCTCGATGTCCGCCGCTGTGAACGTCTTATCCATCACATACCGGCTCCAGAACCCAATGATCTCCCTCGTCTCCGTCAACCGCTCCTCCGTCCTCTCGATCGCCACGTTCCTCCACATCACGCTCCGCAAACTGCTCTTCACGTCCGTCAAATCCAATTCCGTCCGATTCGACGGCGCAATCCGATGCTCCAGGTGATGCGGAAACGGCGTCTGATCTCCCTTCACCTGCCGAGCCGCATCCACCCCCGCTCGCGCCCCAAACGCCAACCCCTCCAAAAGCGAATTGCTCGCCAGCCGATTCGCCCCATGCAGCCCGCTGCACCCTGCCTCTCCCACCGCGTACAGCCCCGCCAGGCTCGTCCTCCCATTCTCATCGCAATCCACACCTCCGATCATATAGTGCGTCGCCGGATGAATCGGGATTAAATCCCGCGCCGGATCGATGTCAAACTGCTCCAGCAATTTCGCGAACTGCGGAAATCTCTCCCTGAACGGCCCCGCCGGCAAATGCCTCACATCCAGAAACACATGCGTGAAATTCGTCTTCCTCAGCTGCTGCACGATCGCCCGGCTCACGATATCCCGCGGCGCCAGCTCCGCCATCGGATGATAGTCCGGCATAAACCGATGCCCGTTCCGATCCACCAGATAGGCCCCCTCCCCTCTCACCGCCTCCGTGATCAACGTTCGATTCGCGCCCGCCACATACAACGTCGTCGGATGAAACTGCACCATCTCCATGTCCCGCAGCGCCGCTCCAGCCCGATATGCCATCGCATGCCCATCCGCCGTCGCGATCTTCGGATTGGTCGTCTCCCGGTAGAGCTGCCCCGCTCCCCCGCTGGCCAAGATCGTCCGCTTCGCCCAGATCAAATTCACTTCCCCCTTAATCAGTGCCAGCACCCCCACGCACTGCCCCCGCTGCGGATCGGTCACCAGGTCGATTGCAAACGACATTTCCGAAACCCGAATCGTCTCCTTTCCGCGCACCGTGTTGATCAGCGTCTGCGCCAGCTCTTTCCCCGTCGCATCCCCATACGCGTGCACGATCCGCGCAAAGCTGTGCCCCCCCTCCAATCCAAATGAGAGATCATGCGGATTCCCAATCTTCTTATCAAAATGCGCCCCCCACGACAGCAGTTCCAGCACCCGCTGTGGCCCCTCCTCAATAACGATCTTCACCGCCTTCTCATCACACAGTCCCGCTCCGCACACCAGCGTATCCTGCACATGTGATTCCACACTGTCCGTCGGCTGCAACACCGCCGCGATCCCCCCCTGCGCATACCAGGTATTCGACTGATCGATGGTGTCCTTGGTCAACACCAAAACATCCACCCCACCCTCCGCCGCCGCAATCGCCGCGCGCAGCCCCGCCACCCCGCCGCCAATCACCAGCACATCCGTAAACTGCTGCGGTAGCCGCGACGCCTTAAACGAAATCAAATACCTTCGCTGCGTGATCGCTTCAAACATATCCTGCTCACCGGGCTAGCCACTTCAGTGGCCAGCCTAATCCGCTCCCACCCTCAATACAAAATACAAACGCAGACCAAGACAAGCGGTTTTCCCGCCTTCTCCACTCCGCGCATGCCGCATTTAAAAATCCCGCTCAAGCCGCTTCAACCCAAGACGACGCTCCATCTCCAAAAATTCTAATTCACTTTCCCATAATACGCCTTCGTATCGTACCTCATCCCCACCTTCCCCTCGACCGCATATTTCCCAAACTGCTCCCTCAATTTCTCCAACATCTCTTCACACCTCTCATGTCCCAGCCTCGGCAAATACGACGACGACATCGCGCGTCCCAAAACCCCTTCCAGATCCAGCCCTTGCCGATTCTCGAACGACGCCACTCGATACCCGTCCGCCCCGAAAAATGTCGACAACACCGACGCATCCTGCGCCGTCACCGATTTCTGATGCACCGTTTTCAGATCCGTCTGAAATTCCTGCACGACTTTCTCATACGCCCGCGAAAAATCATCTCCTTCCAGCATCCTCTCGTTCCACGTCAGCACCACCCAGCCGGAGGGCTTCAAAATTCTTGTGAACTCCACCCGTGATTTCACCGGATCAAACCAATGAAACGCCTGCCCCGCCGCCACAAACTCCACGGACTGCTCTTTCAACCCCGTCTCTTCCGCACTCCCCTGGACGCTCTGAAACTTCGCGTATTGCGACAGCAGCTTCTCCGCCGCCAATCGCATCTCGCGATTAGGCTCCACCCCAATCACCACATTCCCATTCTCCAAAAACAGTTCGCTCAGAAACCCCGTGCCCGACCCGATATCCGCGACATGATCCTGTGGCCTCAATCCCAACTCCCCCGCGCAAAATTCCACCAGTGCTTTGGGATACCTCGGCCGCGACCGCACATAAAACTCCACCCGATCGCTGAACCGCTCCTTAGGATCCCGGCCCACTTCCATACGTGCCTCTCCCCTCCTCCTCACGTTTTCACGTCTTCACGTTTCACTTCCCTCTACGCTCCATCCCTCGTAACGATCTTATAATCCTCTCTCTCCCCTACCCCGCGCAACGGATAATCCTTGCGCAGCGGATAACTCCCAAACCCATTCCACGTCATGATCCGCCTCAGGTCCGGATGCCCCACGAAGATGATCCCCATCATGTCGTACACTTCCCGTTCCAGCCATTCCGCTCCCGGCCAAACCCCCGTCACGCTCTCCACCTTCAACCCCGGATCACCCTTCTCGCCAAGCTCCTCATCCCGCGGCGCGGTCTTCGGCCCCGTCGGCATGGTCGGATCCAAAAACACCTTCAGCCAGAGCCGATTGTTATGCAGGATCGACGTCAACCCGTAATTCACCCCAAACCGATGCGTCGCCCCCGGATAATTCAGATAATCGACGCTGTTGATCTCCGCGCACATGTCATACCGCAGTTCCGGCGTGTCCCGCAGAAACGTGCACACCTCCACCAGATTCTCGCGCGGCACCACCACCGTCGTCATCCCCCGAAACTCCCCGCCCAGAAACTTCACCCCCGTAAACTTCGCCTTCAACGGCCCAATCGCCGGATGCTCAATCGTTCGATGCGCCATAATCTCCTTGCGAAAGCCAGAAACGCGAATTGTGGACCCAACCTTCGCCACCGTCAAGAATTCCCCCACCCAACTTTTCCTATTCGCAAATCAAAAAGGGCAAATCCTCCTCACCTGGCCTTCCCTTCAGCCATTCCCCTCCCATCAGAGCCGAGCCTCCTCGCCGCCAGCGGTGCCATTCGGAGCGCTATCCTGCGAATATTAGGGGCACATTTATATTTGTTCATCATTCATCAAACGACATCTCTTCTCTCTCTCAAATAATTGACCAAGGCTGTTAGCCAGTTAA
>CAZCKE010000212.1:0-7364 GCA_964499005.1 uncultured Tepidisphaeraceae bacterium | reverse complement strand
CACGCAGATGACGGTCGCGATCGCCGACCCGTCGAACGTCGTCGCTCTTCGCGCCTGTGACTTTCACGTGTACCACTAGCGCCTCGAATTTGACTATCGGGGGAGGTTTTTATGGGCCTTGCATCACCCTTACCAAGGCCGGAGCCGGTGCGCTGACGCTTTCCAGTTCGTCCGGGCAGATCCCCGCCGTAGTCCTCAATGCCGGCCAACTGAACATCAATGCCGCCGACATCAGCTCGCTGACGATCAACGGCGGCTCTATCGACAACACCAGCGGCTCGACTGTCACACTCAGCAACAATCCCACTCAAACGTGGAACGCGGACTTCACCTTCGTGGGGAGCAATCCACTGAACATGGGAAGCGGCGCCGTCACCCTCGGCGGCAATCGCGCCGTCACCACCAGCGCCAGCACCCTCACCATCAACGGCGCCGTTTCGGGCGCCTTCAGCCTCACCAAAGCCGGAGCCGGCACGCTAGCCCTGGGCGGCGCCAACACTTTTTCCGGCGGAACCACTCTCTCGGCCGGGCAACTCAACATCAACAACGCCACTGCTCTGGGCACCGGCAGGTTTACCATCGGCGGGGGCTCCATCGACAATACCACCAGCGGCTCAATCACCCTGAGCAATAACAACACGGAGAGTTGGAATGGGGATTTCACGTTCATCGGCACCAAACCGCTGAACCTCGGCACCGGCGCCATTACCTTGGGCTCCAGCCGCACCGTCACCGTTTCGGCTTCCACTTTGACTGTTGGGGGAGCCCTTGGAGATTCCGGCCAAGGCTATGGCTTGACCAAGGCCGGCTCCGGGACGCTCCTGCTCAACGCCGCCAACACTTATTCGGGCTCAACCAACATTAACGCCGGAATCGTGCAGTTGGGAAATACCAACGCCGCGCAGAACACCTTCGTGACGATTGGTGCGAACAACGGCTTGGCTTTCACCACGGCAATCAATAACTTCACATTGGGCGGGCTGGCGGGAAATGCCAATGAAACACTCACCGATGTTGGTTCCAACGCCATTGCGCTCACGGAAGGAGGCAATGGATCGAATTCCATTTATTCGGGCCTGCTCAGCGGCTCGGGATCGCTCAAGGTTAACGGCGGGGCGCTGACCCTTACGGGAGCAAATACGTTTTCCGGCGGAACCCTCGTCGCCGCCGGGCAACTGAACATCAACAACGCGACAGCTATTGGTTCGGGTGCTTTGACAATCAACAGCGGAACCATCGACAACACCAGCGGCGGCACCATCACGCTGGGTAATAACAACGTTCAGACTTGGGGAGGCAACTTTATCTTTGGTGGAACCAACGATCTCAATCTCGGCGCTGGAGCAGTCACACTGACAAGTAATCGCACTGTCACCACGACGGCCGGCACGCTGACCGAAGGGGGAATCATCGGAGGGGCCTTCAGCCTGACGAAATTGGGCAGCGGCGCCCTGAAGCTAACAGGGAACAGCACATTCAGCGGCGGAGTGACCATCGGTGGCGGCAGCTTATTGGCTGACAATTCATCCGGCTCGGGCGCCGGCAGCGGCGCGGTGACGGTCAACAGCGGCGCCACGCTGGGCGGCACGGGGACGATCAGCGGCGCGGTGACGGTCAATTCAGGGGGAACGCTTACACCGGGTGACGGAGGCACCGCCATCTTCAACACGGGGACCCTGGTTCTCTCTTCCGGTTCAAACCTGAATATTGTTCTGAATGGCAACACCGCCGGAAGCGGATACAGCCGGGTGAATGTTTCGGGGTCCGCCACGATCACGGGAAGCAATCTGAATCTTTCCGGCACCCGATCGGCCCATGACGGCGCTCAGTTAAGCGTTATCAACACCACCAATGGGTTGACAGGCACATTTTCGGGTCTGGTTCAAAACGGGACCGTCACCTTCAACGGTGTGGTTTATTCGGCGAACTATTCCGCCGGCGGCGGGAATAACATGGTCTTAACCGCCAACCCGGCCACCTCAACCACGACCGTAAGCTCATCGGCGAATTCGTCGGTTTATGGTCAAACCATCGTTCTGACGGCAACGCTTAGCTCCGCCAGTTCCGGGACACCGACGGGAACGGTGACGTTCTATGACGGCACGACACAAATCGGCCAAGCGACTTTGAGCCTTAGTGGAGGTCAGGACCAGGCGTCGATCGGCACATCGGCATTGACATTGGGAAGCCATTCCATCACGGCCTCCTACGGGGGAGACACCAACTTCACGGCCAGCACATCGGCGGCTTTGACTCAAACGGTTTCCCAGGATGCGACGAACATTTCAATAGCCTCATCCGTTAATCCCTCCGTCTTTGAGCAACCGGTCATCTTCACGGCCACCGTCACTGCCGGCTCGCCCGGATCAGGCACGGCGACGGGGACAGTCACTTTCTACGATGGATCGACTCAGATCGGACAGTCGCAACTGGCCTTGGTCAACGGCCAGGACCAAGCGTCGGTGAGCGTCTCTGCGCTGTCGGTGGCCAGTCATTCCATTTCAGCCGTTTATGCGGGCGACTCCAATTTCACCGCCAGCACGTCCGGCACGGTGTCGCAAACGGTTAATAGTGAAGCGCCGACGATCAGTATTTCCGGCAATAGCTCGGTCTCCGTCGGTTCTTCCTATACACTTAATCTCTCAGCTCAATATCCCTCCTTCGATGTCGATGGAGACACGATCAGCTCCTGGTCGATCAACTGGGGCGACGGCTCATCCGCGCAGAATGTCAGCGGCAACGGGACTAATTCCATATCTGTCACGCACTCATTCACTAGTACGGGCAATCCGGTCATCACCGCCAGCGCCACGGATGATGACGGCGGCCCCTACAACTCGACCAATTCCATTACAGTCGCCGTTTCAGACCCTTCAACCACCGATCTGATAGCCACCGCCACTACAACTGGTTCGACTTATCTACGCTGGGTTCACGACGGAGCCAATGCCACCTATAACATCTACCGCTCGACCGACGGAACCAACTTCTCGCTGATAACCACCGTCACGGGCAGCGCCGCCGACAGCAGTGCGACAGACCTATACCAAGACACCGGGCTATCGCCAGACACGGCTTATTACTATCACGTTAATAAAGTCTTCAATTCAACGGTCGGACCAAATTCAAACACGGCCAGTGCAACGACCGCAGCCTCGAGCAACAACTATGGCAATCAGGCGATTGACACCATCGTTATTCCGGTTTTCGGTGAAATCGTCCAATCCAATGTGACCCTGGCCGCGGGAGCGCACTATGAACTCATCGCATCGGGGACTATGTACTTGGGCGGCACTACGGTGCCTCGCGCGGACGCCGAATATGGCTATGATCCATATCAAGATTATCACAATCCCAATAGTCCGTGGACTGACGCCGTGAATTTCGGCATTAGCGTGAACGATACTTCAATTGATAAGAACCATACGTATTGGGGCCCCTACAACACAAATCACACCTACGCCATCGATGTCATCGGCACTGGACAAAAATTCAGTTTCGTATTTTTCGATGATTTGTACTCCGACAACGCACAGGACAACAATCCCGGTCCGTTGCAAGTTCAAATTTTCGGCTTTTCAAATCCCTTGGCTGCCGCCGCATCGCTAACCGCTACCGCAGAGACGACAAGGCCGGCTATAGATCTGGGATGGCATGAAACCTCGAACAATGAAACGGCTTTCGAGATCGACCGCAGCACCGACGGAACTAATTTCTCCGCCCTCACCACCATTAATGAAAATCAGCCGATTACGATCAACGATTTTACATATCAAGACACAGCGGTCACACCCGGTCAGACCTACTATTACCGCGTCATTGCCGAGGCCGGCTCCACTTCCGCGCCGCCCTCCAATATTGCCAGAGCGCAGGTCCCGGCGTTCCTGCCCAATGTCAGTTTGGGCTCCATTCCATCATCTCAGTAAGGCACGTCCCTCACGTTGACCTCGACGGACAGCCCCGCCGTAACCGGCGATGCCCTCAGCTACAGTTGGTCCATCTTCGACCAAAACGGCAATGCTTTCACGCCCCCGACCGGGACCGTGACCAATCATTCCAGCCTGACATTCATTCCCAAGGAACTAGGCAATTGGTCAGCCAGTTTGACCGTCACCGACACCACGATAAATACGTCCAAGACGGTTTCTACGGGCAATATCACCGTCGCGGCGCTGCCTCCATCCGTGGCGATCACCGGCGCTCCGATCATCGATGCCGGCGCGACGTACACCCTCGGCCTCACCGCGCCTTATCCCGCCAATGATCCTGATGGGGATCAGATCAGCGGCTGGACGGTCAACTGGGGAGATGGAACAACGTCAAGTCCCGACATCCAAACTATTACGGGCAATCCCCCCTCCGTTACCCATGTCTTCACGACAACCTCACTGTCTGTCACCATCAGCGCTAGCGCCAGCGACGACGACGGCACTTACGCCGCGGCGCCCCTGAATGTCCAGGTCGCGCATCGCTCAACCGCTCCGATCAATCTCATCGCAACACCCGACTCCCCCAACAACCGCATCATCTTGACTTGGGTTGATAATTCAACGGATGAAACGGCCTTCCGCATTGAACGCTCGACCGACGGGGCCAATTTCAGTTTCCTGGAATCGGCCACCACGCCCAATTCGAGCGGCACTGGCGAAACCGTCACCGCTTATGACACGACCGCCACCGTCGGCCAACTCTATTACTATCGCGTATTCGAGGTGAACGGCGTTGGCTCTCTTGGCTACGACCCCAACGCCCCGTCCAACGTCGCTTCCGCTGAACTCCCGCCACAGCCTGCGGGAACCGCAACGATTGAAGGCACAGCCTACGAAGATGTCCAACAAATGCCCCAATCAGGCACAGCTCCGGGTACCGTCACTTTTACCCCCCTGCTCAGCGCTTCGTCCCTAGTCAATTTTAATGGACCCACCAGCTATTACTCCCCGGACAACTCTCTGCTTCTGACCAGGTCCCTTGGTCCAGATCCAGGCCCTAGCGATATTTATGAAGTATCTTCTGGCAGCGGTCCAGTCAGCTATACGCATTACGCTTCCATAGCGACCGAACAAGGTGAAGACTGGGATTTGGAATCTATGGCTGTTGCCGGGGCCGACAACGCCGGCGGCTTTTTGCCGGGCGACATATTCATCACAAACAACTCCACTAACAACACCAACATTGTCAAAATCACCCATCAAGGCACAGCCAACAGTGGCCCAACGGTCATTGATCCCTGGGTATCGATAAATGAGGGAGGGTCGGATCAGCCTGATACCATTGTGTTTGGCACGGGAAGGTTCGGGGGAAACTTAGTAACCATAACGTCTATTGGCAATGTTTATCTGATCGATTCGGGGGGCGATTATGCACAGCTTGCCGACCTCCCTAGCGCAGAAGGACTTCTAGCAATACCGAACGATCCGACACAGTGGGGCCCGTTGGCGGGAACCATTCTCGTTGGAAGCGGGGGAAACGGGTCGACGTTCTACGACATCTCGCTCCCGCAGACTGACGATATCGTGCATCCCGATACCGAGCGTGGTTTTTTGCCTCCTCATGCGACGGTCACAAAGTACCAAATAAACTCGCCACTTTTGGTTAGCAGGATGTCTTTGATTCCAGCCAACTCCAACCTTTACTTAACGGCCAATTCCGTGCTTTTGGGAGCCTCAGCGTCCCAATTTGCCGGAATGGCCGGCGACATACTGGCATACGGCCAGAACAACAGCGCGGGGGGCGGACTAGAACGCATTCATTACAACCCACAGCAGAACACCTTCCAGGTTTCACAACTCCCCATCTATTTCAGCAACGCTTCGGGAGTCCAGACCATTACAACGGCTCAATTTGTTTTCAGCACCGTCGGCGTCGGATCCATCCCCTCCACACAGATCCCTCTGGCCAATCGCACGATCTTCATCGATCCCAGCGGCAACGGGCAGTGGCAGCCGGGCGATCCGACGACGGTTACCGACTCCAACGGCCACTACTCCTTCACCAACCTCGCAGCCGGCACGTATCACGTGGCCCAGGTCCTTCCGCCGAATTGGACGCAAACAGCGCCTTCGCAGCCGTCATATACCCTGACCGTTGTTGCCGGCCAGGACGAGAAGGGAATTGATTTCATCAGCGCCCCGGGATCGCCGCCAATTAGTCCGCCCCTATTCCCTTCAACTCCGCCGGCCAGCGCCCACCCCGGCCATCAATTCCGCTATTCGTTCTCGGTGACCGACCCGGAGCCGGGGCACACGATGACCTATTCCCTGCAAGAAAATCCCGACTTCTCACAGGCTGATCAACCGACCATCGACCTGAGCGACCCGGCCCATCCTGCCGTCGTTTGGAATGTGCCGCAGAATCCTCCAGAAGCCGGCCGATTTGTCTTGCAAGCACAGGACGATCAGGACGGGTCGATCGCCCTTCAACCCTTTACCCTCGCCTACACCGGCCTTCTTCCCGTGCTTACTAGCGCCTATTCCGATTCCCTGTATGCCAATGGGACCAAGGTGGATTTGACCGCCACCGCCTACGACCCGGTCGCCAACGACAACTCCCTAGTCTACTTCTGGAAATTCGTGCAACCGCCGAATAATCCATACGTCACCGTCACCTTCTCGCAGCCATCCGGAACTCTCACCTCCGCCAATGAAACCGTGACGTTCAATCAGGCCGGAACCTACGACTTCCCGGTTTACGCTCAGACCAGCCAAGGCGTCAGCGAAACACGAATCGTCACTGTGCAAGTCGGCCAGATCCTCACGACCTTCGCGGCCTCCCTGCCGAGCAATATGCCTTCCGCCGTCAGCCCGGGATCGACGGTGAATGTCAGTATCGCGGCGACCGACCAGTTTGGCATCCCGATGTTTGGATCGCCTTCCATTACCTGGAATTTGTCCACCAACAACTCCGGCGCGTCGCTCAGCTCCGGCACCGCCAGCGTCAATTACACCGCCGGCAGCGGCTCGGGAAGCGGCCTCGTCACGGATACCGTCACCGCAACCTGCGGCCAGCTCTCCAGCAGCGTCCATATCAACGTCGATTTGACGCCCTTGACCGCGCCTAGCAACTTCACCGCGACTGCCCTGAGCAATTCCGTCGTAAAGCTCAATTGGACCGCCGACTCTCATGCGCAGGGTTACGTCCTCACCCGCCAGGGTCCCGATGGCACTGTGCGTCTGCCGCTGGGGAATCTGGTGATCGGCAACCCGCCGTACAACGACACCTTCTACGAAAATGCCCAGGGCCAATTGGCTCCGATCGGGCTTCCCGCCAGCACGACCTTTACCTATCGCCTCCAGGAATTGGAGCCCAACGGCGAGCTGTCAGCGCTGTCGGCCTCGCAGACGGTGACGACCGATCCGCTCCCCCCC
>CAZCKE010000211.1:0-7391 GCA_964499005.1 uncultured Tepidisphaeraceae bacterium | reverse complement strand
GGACGGACATTTCGCGCCGAACGAGCATCCGCCGGGCCCGCGGCATGGTCCGCAAGCGGCGGGGTGAGGGGCGGATGAAGAATATCTATTTCCTGATGGATTTCGAGGGAAGCGCGGACGCCGGAGACATCGACAGCATGGCCCCGCCGCCGGGGGAAAACGCGGAGTGAGCTTGTTTTTCCACAGCCGGTCATCGGCTGGTAGCTAACGCCACTATTCCTGGGCGAGTTTTCGAAGCATGTCGGTGACGTTCATCATGGCGCGGCCCTGGTGGTAGCATTCGGTCCATTCGTCACTCTTGGTGCGGCGGGCGCCGGGGGTGCCGTCGGGGCGGACCTGGGGGTACCAGCCGCCGTGGGTTTTGTCGATTTGATATTGCGTGATGAAGCCCCACTGGGCGGTGAAGGCGTCCCAGTATTTGGGGGTTTCTTTGCCGTAGCGCTCGTGCATGAGGAGCAGCGCGTTGAGGAATTCGGCTTCGACCCACCAGTCCTTGGCTTGGGTGTAGTGGCCGCCCTCGACGGCGCCCTCGTTGTAGAGGCCGTTGTGGGTTTTATCGACGCCGACCGCCAGGGCGTGATCGACGAGGTTGCGGCCATTTTTCCAGTTTTGGGGTCCGTCGGGAATCGCAAGGGTGATTGCGCTTTGGGCGATTGGTTAGGCGGTTTCGACGTCGTGGCCGTAGGAGTCTTCGGATTGGAGGGGCGTCCAATCCTGGTTGAAGAACTGGATGAGATAGCCGGGATCGACGTAGACACGGTCACGGACGATGAGAAACATTTCCTGGAGGCGCGATTTGAGAGCGGGGTCGGGCCAGACCTCGTATAGGCCGGTGAGGGCTTCGAGGATGTGGATGCTGGTGTTCATGGATTTCTGATTGCCGCGAGCGCCGACGGCGTTGGGGCCTGAGTCGGTGGATTGGCCGGGCTCGGGGGCGATTTCGAGGTAGCCGCCGTTCTTGGCGTCGTGGGCGTGGGAGTCGTACCACTGGAAGGCGCGCTTGGCGAGATCGAGGGCGGCAGCGTCGCCGGTGGCTTTGTAGTTGGCGGCGGCGGCGTAGATGGCGAAGGCGTTGCCGTAGCCTTGCTTGCGGGCCCCGCGCGCGGTGGGTTTGCCGGAATCGTCGACGGCCCAATAGAATCCGCCGTTTTGCTGGTCCCACATCTTGGCGGCGAGGAAGGCCAGGCCGTGACGGGTTTGGGCGAGGTACATGTCGCGCTGGTCGGGGAAGCGCATGGCGGCCTGAGCGCTGGTCCAGGTCAGACGCGATTCATAGACGATGGCTTTGGAGCCGCTGGGAAGAAGTTTCCAGTCGAAGGAATAGTTCTGGAAAAAACCGCCGCCTTTTTCATCCATCGCGACGGGAAACCATTTGGCCAAGATCTGGGTTTTTAGATTGGCTTCGGTTTCGCCAGCGAGGCGGAGATAGACATCGTGGGTGGGCTGGGTGGATTGGGCCATAAGTGGAACGGCATTATACAGGAGGGAGAGGAGGACAAATATTGTAGAGTTGTGTGTGTGGCGGAGTTTGAGGAGCATCGAATTTCCTTCCTTTGAGTTGGTTTGATGTTTAATAAATTGTCCCAGAATGTCCCATCATGTCACGTCGTACCGGGGGGGTAGGGTTTTAAGGTGAGTGAACGGAAGGAAAAACAGAAACCAGAAATCCGAACAAAACCAGAATAACGAAACTCGAACGCCGAGCGAGAGCAAAATTCGGCGCCCCAGGAACGATTGGATGATGGTTGAAGATAGAAAATGGCGCCATCGTGTATATATACGTCGCGGGAGGTTGAATGATTAACTGAGGGGAAATTTGCTTGCTGTTGAACGAATCTGGCAATAGGATCGCATTGAAAGGCGTGTTGAGATTGGTGAAGTGAAATAAGTGACTTTATGACGGTCAGCGGCATCGAGATCTTGCGCGATGGGGGAACTATTTTGTTCCGCATCCATGACTCGCCCTTGGCGGGAAGTTACCAGTTGCGGACGCCTTTCGATGGAGAGCCGCGGCTCATCCACCGGGACGGGGCAGCGCTTGCAGTCGGATCGGTGGAAGAGAGCCGCTTAAGCGACGAACTTCAACATTGGCTGGATACTCAACTGACGCCTTCCGTTCGGGCGACATTATCGAAGCTAGAGGGGCTGCGAGAATGGCGCAATCTGCCGGATGAACTTGTGCAGGTGATTCCGTTGGTGCGAATCAGGGGAGTGATTGAACGTTTGAGGGGTCGGAGTCACGCAAAGGCTTGACGAGCGCAGGGCTTGGAATTGATTCACGTCGAGGCGATTTGTTTTGCTGTCATCGATTTGTTTGACCGTGACCGTTACAACGTCTCCGAGCCCCATATTATTATATCGATGGGAATAGCCTTTTCTGCGAGAAATACAGAGAGGAGTTTAGCTACTGGAAGGCATGTTATAATGCATCGCCATGCAGCGGGAGCTTTGTGAGATTTGCGGGAGAGCGATGGAGCCGCATACGCACTATGTGGTGAGGATCGATGTGTTTGCAGATCCAGCGATGCCCGCGACGAGTTCGGGGGAGTTGGCGGGGACGGATTTTGGGACGGAGATCTCCAAGCTGCTGGAAGAGATGAAGGGAATGAGCGAGGATGAGCTGGCGGATCAGGTGCATCGGCGGTTTGAGTTCAAGATTTGCCCGACGTGCCAGTTGAGATTCCTGGCCAATCCACTGGGGAAACCGAGGGGCGTGGAGATGGGGAGAAATTGAGTGATGGAGCCTTGTTTTGAGAGTTTGAGGGAGGTGTTGCCGGCGATTGCGGGGCGGGCGACGCGGGCGGACCGGAGTGGGGAGTGGCCAGAGGAGGATTTGAAGGAGTTGGCGGGGATTGGGGCATGGAAGTGGTTTGTGCCGGTGGAGTTCGGGGGAGAGCAGATTGAGCCGCTGGAATTGCATTTAAGGTATGAGGCGATCGCGTCGGCATCGCTGGCGACGGCGCTAGTGTTGTCGCAGCGGGATTCGGCGGTGGGGTTGATCGATGGATCGGAGGGGTCTTGGCTGAGGGGAGAACTGCTTCCGGAAATGGCCAGGGGAGAGTATTTTGCGACGATTGGGATTGCGCAATTGACAACGAGCCGCCAGGGAGGGAGGCCGGCGCTGATGGGGACGCGAAGCGCCGCGGGATATCGATTGAAGGGAATGATTCCGTGGGCGACGGGCGCTGGAAAGGCGCGGTATGTGATTGCGGGGGCGGTAGTGGAGGATGGGCAGCAGATTTTGTTTGCGTTACCGACGGATTTACCGGGCGTGAAGGTGGCGCGGCCGCTGGAGATGGTGGCGCTGGAAGCGAGCTGGACGACGATAGTGGAGTGTGACGGGGTGGAATTGGATAACCGGTGGATTTTGCGGGGGCCGGTGGCGAAAGCGATGGCGGGAAGATCCAAGGGATTGCCGATTGGGCAGGCGTTTTTGGCGCTGGGGCTGTGCCAGGGCGGGTTGGATTTGATCGGCCGGCATGATTCGGATCGGGGGAGACAGGTCTATCAAAAGCTCAATGGACAATTGGAAGCGATACGGGGGGAACTGCTGGAGCTGAGTCGGCCGGGGAGGGAGGCCGAAGCGGCAGGGGCGGCGCCGCGCGTACGGGCGGGGTGCAATGATTTGGCGTTGCGGATCACGCAGTCGGCTGTGGCGTTGTACAAGGGATCGGCGCTGTTGGCGGATCACCCGGCGCAACGGCTGGCGCGGGAAGCGATGTTTTTGCTGGTGTGGTCATGTCCTGACCCGGTGATTGATTGCACGGTGAGTGTGTTGTCGGAAAGGTAGTAGACATTCATCATCGAGATGTGACGAGAAGGAATTGATTTCGCCGGGCGACGGCACTGTGGCGTGGGGGCAACATCCGTCATAAACGGACTGGATTGATCGCGGGGGTTGAAAATCCGCAAATTCGCTGGGGGCTGATTTATCCGAGGGGTTTTTATCATCCAGGGCTTTGGCCGTTAAATTGGCTGTGTGGTTTGCTGACGCGGATGCGTGGGAATTGGGCAAGCCAATTTGAATCCGGCGCTGATCGTCGCGCTGCTGCAACTCAAAGAGGTGCAGTTGCTGCGCGGCGCCATCCGGGCGGCGGATGTCGAATCGGGCAAGCAGTTTGGGGCGGCGGGGATCGCCCTGGACCCAGTACGGGGTAAGGAAGAGGAAGACCGGTTTGAGCCGAGGCGGGTGATCCACCCGACGCCGAGATATCTGCCGAGGCCGGTGCTGCATCCAACGCCGCGGTATCTGCCGAGGGAGGTTGTCGCGCCGCTGGGGGGTGCCAATAAGGGTGAGCAACGAGGAGATGAGGGAGCGACTCCGAAGATCGCGCCGGCGCCGCCTCCGCCGTGGAAAGAGTTGCCGTGGCCAAAATCTGGTCTGCCGCAATGCAAGGTAAAGGTTGTGGTCGTTGCGCCCGATATGAACAGTAAGGGCGCGTTGCTGGATCTTTTCATCTGAGGGTTGAAAAAATCCGAACTCGCCGGCCGATTGCACGTCTAATATCAGTAGAGCAGCCTGGCGGAAGTTCTTGAGGAGACGAGATGTTACACGCCAACCAGGTCGAGGAACTGATCCTAGTGGTTTCGAGCCTGGATCGGGCAGGGTTGGTGAGGCAGTTTCGACAGTATCCCGCTTCTTTCCCCGTTGATTTGACGTCCGATTTTTTGGAAGTTCAGCCACTGGATCGGTTGCGGCACCTGTTCGTGGCGTTGTGCCTTCAGTCGCAGAAGATGCCGGAATTGGCGGCGGGCGAGAGTATTGCGGCGGCGTAATTCCGCGGGGCTTGGCGGCGGCCTCAGCGGCGCGGCTCACACACGTCATCGAAGCGAATCAGCAGGTCATATCACGGTCCGATAATCAGGATTAATGTTAACGCGGCGCGCGGCGGAACGCCGATGAACCGGCTGTGGCCTGGCGAGGAGACCATTGCCCTTTTCTGAACCGAGCGGATTCGCGCTGCTCGGAACACCTGCGTCTGGATCATCTCCAGAAAGCATTCAAATTCTGCTTTGGACGCCACAAAGCCTGCCCGGTTTACCTGCAACTGAGGGTGGAACGGCGGATCAAAGCCATCAAATCGGGGGCCATCACGTTCCGCGGCAAGGAGGCGGCGCGTGAACAGGACGTTTCGCTCATCTCAACCGAAGTCCCCTACCACGACGAGCATCCCGCAACACGAGGTGCGGCAATTCCTGTTGCACTTGGCGGCTGAGCGCGGGCTGGCGGACAATTCGCTGAACGCCTACCGCCGCGACCTGGAAAACCTCCACGAATTTCTTTCCGATCGAAAACGAAATCTGCTGAGCGCGGATGCGGATGATTTGCGGGAATACCTGCAATCGCAATCCCGCCGGGGAAAGGCGACGCGGACGGTTTCGCGGCGCGTCGCGGCGATCCGGGTATTGACGAAGTACCTGAAAGCCCAGGCAAAAACTAAACGAGAGATTAAATCGAAGGACGACATTCTCCAGAAACTGGAAAGGCCCAAGCGCGAGAATTCGCTGCCGAAGATTTTGAGCCGGACACAGGTGAATCAATTGATTTCGGCGCCGAATCCCAAATCGGCATTGTATGCGCGGGATGTGGCGATTCTCGAATTGCTGTATGCGAGCGGGTTGCGGGCCAGTGAGTTGTGCTCGCTGAAAATGCGGGACTTGAATTCTTCGGTCGGCGTAGTGCGTGTTCTGGGAAAGGGAGCGAAGGAGCGGCTGGTGCCAGTGGGGAAGGCGGCGCTGGGGGCCATCGAGCGATATCTGGAGGAGTGCCGGCCCAAACTGGCGAAATCGCCGGGAGAGGGGCATCTGTTTTTGTCGCGGACGGGGAAGGCGATGGAACGGATCGGGCTTTGGATGCTGGTGGAAAAATACGGACGGAGAAGCGGACTGCTCAAGGACATTTCGCCGCACACATTGAGACATTGTTTCGCGACGCACCTGATCGGGGGCGGGGCGGATTTGCGCGTGGTTCAGGAATTGCTGGGACACAGCGACATCGGGACGACGCAGATTTACACGCATGTCGATCAGGATCGGCTTAAGAGCGTGCACCGGAAGTTTCATCCCAGAGCATAGGACATCAATGCCGGCGGTTATCGTGGGGAGTCGACCATGCGGCTCCATTCGGCGATGCTGCTGGGGGGCAGGGGCGAGGCGCCGAGTTGGCGGAGCATGTTAAGGCACTGGGCGCGGTGGTGCATGGAGTGGGTGGCGACGTGAGTGATGACGGCGCCGCGAGTGAAGGTGTAGGTCTTGCCGTCACGTGCGCGGGAAATCGTGTGGTCAAGGGGATGAGCGCGGGCGGAGGCGGCGAATTCGTCGTAGATTTCATCGAGCAATTTGGTCAGTTCGGGGATGGAGCGGGTGGTGCCTTCCAGGCGCGGGCGCAACTCGCGGTGAGCGAGCGAGTCGGTCCATGTTCGCATGGCGGCGAGGATGTGGGTAGTGGTGTCGTGCAGGGAACCGGGGCCCATTTCAAAACGGCGGTGAAATTGCTCTTGTGTGAGTTTGGAACAGGCGTCGAGAATTTGGCGCGTGGCCCAGCGGTCGTGGGCTAGAAGAATCGTTATGGGGTCGCTGGTGGGCATAGGGAAATCTCCATTTTTGAATTTTGAATTTTGATTTTCGATTGGACTCAGAACAAAGGGATCAGGCGTTTTTCATAGTCGGCAACGAAAAAGCGTTTGCCTTTTTGGACAATTTTGTGGCCCTCGGCGCGGAGGCGGGTGGCCAACTTGGGGACGCCGCCGGGGTATTTGGGGTTGACCTCGCCGGTGGATTTGAGGGTGCGCCAATAAGGGGTTGTGCGTTTTTTGCCCTCGGCGGTCGCTTCATCGGCGGCGTGGGCGGCGATCCAGGCGAAGATGCCGGTGGCGATGGGGCAGGCCTGGGTGACGCCGTGCTTTTTGGCCAGGGTTGATTGAATCTCGCCGATGGTGGTGAGCTTGCCTTTGGGAATGGTGCGCATGAGGGCATCGACTTCCATGGGGGCGGGGATGACGAGGGTGCCGTCGCAGCCCCAGTATTTTTTCATGCGGGCGTTGAAGTCGCAGGTTTTGGGAAGGTCTTTGCTGTCGGCGAGTTTTTCCTGCCAGGAGCGTTTTTTGTACATGGCCGGCCTCATTCAATGGGAATCTGGATTTCGGTGATATAATTTTTCGGATTACCCTTAAAAATCATGCCTGGCCCTTTGATGTAAACTTCGCGGGTGGGCATGAGAATCTTACGACCGTCTTGTTTGATATGGGCGAGAATCTTCGCATAGGATCGGCCCAATTGATCGTAAGGGCCTTTGTGCATTAAACAGATACAGTGAGCCGCGGGAAGCTGGCAGACGGAAACCCCTTTTAAGGCTTTTGATTCACCAACCGGCCCTGCCCCCTCCCAATCGG
>CAZCKE010000210.1:3565-7393 GCA_964499005.1 uncultured Tepidisphaeraceae bacterium | reverse complement strand
TGCAAAGCGATGGCGGGGCGATGCACTCCTTCGGCTACAGCGTAAACTTTCAGTACCAACCGGGCCTAGCCCAGATTTTTGAGTATACTGTACTTCACGTCATCGTCCTGCGTATGGCCAATGCCGGCTAAGAGTAAGGGTTCCGCTTGTGCATACTGCTCCTGTACGAGGTAGAGACGGGCCAGATTGTTGTAGGCCGCATCGAGTCCACCCTTTAATGCCGTTTTATATTCAGCCCGTGCCCGATCATCTTCTTCGAGCGTTTCATAGAGCCGGCCTAGATTATAGTGTGCCCCGACAGCGTCCGGATTGAGCTTGAGCGCCCGGTTGAAGGCAGACTCCGCGCTTCCTAAACGCCCAGCCGTGTAATGTTCGACCCCACGGTTGTTGTAGAGGCTGGCGATCCAGGGCAAAGCATAAGAGAAGAGCATTGACCCAACCAAGAGCAGGACGGCAAAGCTGAGCTGCACCTCAGACCAAAAATATTTGGGGAGTCGCAGGCTGGTGAGGATGCGCTCACTCACTTCACGCCCTGCTTGAGTCAAAGCTCCCCCGGCAGCTAGCATGGTGAGCACACTCTGACCAATGACGGCAAAGGCTCCCCAAGTATCAGGCCCACCTTGCAAAAAACGTCCGGAAATATCGACCACCACGCTGAGCGCTAGAGTTAAACAGATCACGGATAGCGTATTCCAGAGCCAGTCAAAACGGTTCCAGCGTTGTGGGGGTGTAGGAGGGGATAAGAACCACCACCACGACTCCGGTGGTGGGTGGAAGCTGTCGCGCCAGTCTGCCAGGCTGATGCCCTGTGTGATAGCTGCAGCGTGTTGCTTGAGACGGTTATCTAACTGTGTGAGTGTGAGGACAACCTCTATGGAAGCCTGCGTTTTATCCAGCAGCGCGCTGTGGACCACATCACGCGCCATCAGGACGGCGAGGACAACCCCGTGCCGCGGCGGCCCACAGGTGGCGTGCTCGGGCGACGCATCCCGGTCGGCGAGCAGCACGTCGCACTCCGGGCCGCGTCCGATGACGTAGGCGCGCCCCGCTTCGCCCAGTGAAAAGGCGGCGCCCCGGTCCGGCCCCTCGGCCACGAGGACGCGCGGAACGGTGGCTTGCCCATCGCGAGACATGGCGCGCGCCACGATGGCAAGAGCGATCTCACGCGTCGCCAGGGCGAGGTCGCGCGTGGCGGGCTGGTGATCGAGGCGGAGCTCCAGCCAGACCCGCCCCAGGCGGACGGCGTCGCCGGATCGCACGATGCGCGACGTATGCGGGGCGATCCTCACGTCGCCCACGTACGTGCCGTTCGTCCCGCCCTCGTCGGTGAGCAAGAACTCCGCGCCGTCGGCGTGCAGGCTCGCGTGCCTGTGGCTCACGCTGGGATCGGGGAGGCGCACGTCGCAGCCGGCGCCCCGTCCGATGACCACTCTCTGCATGCCGTCGAACGTCAGGGCCGGCTCGTTCCCCGCCCCGGAACGCACGACGACCGTGATGGGCATCGGGCGTCAGCGACCGCCGGTGTGACGCTCGATCCAGACGATGACGAGCTCGGCGACGTCCCGGCCCACGTGGCGGCTAAGCTCCTGGATCCCGGTCGGCGACGTCACGTTGACCTCGGTGAGCTTTCCGCCGATGAAGTCCAGCCCGACGAACACCAGGCCGTCCTGCGCCAACCGAGGCGCCATGTGGGCGACGACGGCGCGCTCGGCCTCGGACACGGTGCACGGTTCGACCCGACCCCCGGCGTGGATGTTGGACCGCACGTCGTCGTCTCGTGCGATCCGGTTGATCGCGCCGAGCACTTCGCCCTCGAGGAGCAGCACCCGCTTGTCGCCCGCGCGAACGGCGGGCAAAAACTCCTGCACCATCGCGTGACGCCGCCCTTCTTGGGTGATGTAGTCGACGATCGAGCGGGCGTTTCTGTCGTGCTTGTCGACGACCATCACGCCGTTCCCGCCAGCCCCATCGAGCGGTTTGACGACCCCAACCCCGAACTCTGCGACGAAGCCGTGGATGCGCTCTCGGTCGCTCGTGACGAGCGTGCGCGGCATGTGCTCCGCGAAATGCAGCGCGTAGAGTTTCTCGTTCGCGTCGCGCAGGCCCCGCGGGTCGTTGACGACGAGCGTCTTGCCGCGAAGCTTCTCGAGCATGAGCGTGACGTAGAGGTATTCGGAGTCGAATGGCGGGTCCTTCCGGATGAGGACACATTCGACGTCGGTGAGGCGCACGTCGGCCGGGGGGCCCAAGACGGCGTGCGGCGGCGCATCGCTGACGGTGAGCGGGCGAACGCGCGCGCGGACGTCGTTGTCCTCGACGTAGACGTCGCGCGGCTCGCAGTGGAGCGCGGCGTGCCCGCGCCGTTGGGCGGCTCGCTGGAACGCGAACGTCGTGTCCTTGTCGGGCAGGACCCGGTCCATCGGATCCATCACGTAGACGAAGCGCATGTGGCCGCGAGCATAGCGCACGGCCCATCGCCGCGCGGCTCACCCCGGTGAATTCGTCGGCCCGGACACGCTCACCGAGGGTCGTCGGAGACCAGGGCCACCAGCTGCGCGCTCCTCTCCTGATCCAGATCGCTCGCCAGAAGATAACCGACCCCCGCGCGCTCCGTCGCCGCCACGGAGAATCCCTTCTCGCGACCCACCCGGACCTCCGCCGCGCCGATTTCGCGGGGCGCGAGGTTCGGTGTACCGACCTGGATCTTCTGCGCGTCGTACACGAGGACGCTCACGCGCCGGACGTTGTCGCCCGTGCCCACCTCGTACTGCAACATCGCCGCGCGCTGCGCATGCGGCGTCGGCAAAACGCGCCCGCCGACCAGGTGAATCCCTTGCCGCTCGAAGCTCGCCGGGCGGACCGGTACGCCCACGTACCGCTCGAAGCCACGCACCGCCTTCGGGTCCGTCGTCTCCGGCGGCATCGGCCACCGGTGCTCGTTCACGAGCTCCGAAAGGAGTTCGTCGCTGCCGCCCGCCACTCCGGGATCGCCCATGGCCATCTTGGCGTCCGGCCTCGCCACGAACCCCCACACGAGGGCAAGCGCCGCCGCCACCGCCACGGGCACCACCGTCTGCCATGTGCCGCCGCCTTCGCCGGCCCGCTGCTTTGCAGCCACCTCGCGCGCACGCTCCGCGGTCATCGCGCTCGACACGCGCTCACGAAGCCCCGCCGGGGCGCTGACCTTCACGGTCCGCCGCAACGACCCACGAGTCGCGTAAAGCAGCTGGGCCTCCTCGCGACACACATCGCAACGACCGACGTGCTCGTCGATCTCCACGAGCCTCTCGCCCTCCAGCGCGCCGTCCAGGTACGCGCCGAGCATGCGTGAGCGTTCGCGGCACTCGCGCCCCGTCATACGGCACCTCGTTTGCGCGCCCGATACTCGTTCAGGTTCGCCGTCCTGGTCGCGCGGCTCTCCTCCTCGCCCACACGCTCCTCGCCCCGGACGATGCCGAGCGCGAGCGCGTGGTTGTAGAGCGCGCGCTGCAGCAGCTTTCGGCCCCGATGCAGCCGGCTCATCACGGTGCCGATCGGGCAGCCCATGATCTGCGCGATCTCCTCGTACGAAAACTCTTCCACGTCGCAAAGCACCACGGCCAAGCGAAACTCCGTCGGGAGGGCGTCGAGTGCGCGGCCGATCTCGTCCTCGATGAGCGGCATGAGCGCCGTCGTCTCCGGATCGCGCAACTGCCTCATCGTGCTGGCGCTCACCCATCCGTCCGCCAGGGGGTCCGCATCGGGCCCCTCGAAGACGGCCCGCTCGAGACCGCCGCGGCGGTACTTGTTGATGAAGAGGTTGGTCATGATCTTGAACAACCACGCGCG
>CAZCKE010000210.1:0-3555 GCA_964499005.1 uncultured Tepidisphaeraceae bacterium | reverse complement strand
ACTTGTTGATGAACGTGTTCGTCAGGATGCGAAAAAGCCAGGCCTTGAGGTTGGTCCCCGCGTTGAACTGCTCGCGCGCGCGCATGGCCTTGACCATGGCGTCCTGGACCAGGTCCTCGGCTTCCGTCGGGTTGCGCGTCAACTTGCACGCGACGCCGAACATCGCGTCCAGGTGCGTGAGCGCCTCCTCTGCGAACGGATCGGCTTTGGCCGCGGGGCGATTGACGAGGGAAAGGGGCATCGAGGTCCTCGTGCTTGGGTAGCTGTCCGGTTCAACACTCGACGCCGCGCGCTATTCCGGTCTGCAGCGGGTTCTCCCGCGGCGCGCCGGAGACGCGCATCCGGGCGCATTCCCTGAGCAATCTAACGCATCGCCTGCGTTTCGCCGCGTTTCACTGCGGTTTGACGCTGGGCTGTGCGCAACCGGGTGGCACGAGCTCTGCTTGCGCGCACCGCAGCGGCCAGTGGCGGGAAGGCGCGCGGTCAGGACGCGGGCGGTGACCCGCCGCCGTTTTGCTTGCGCTCCAGCTCGTCGAGGCGCTCGCTCAACCGGCGAACCTCCTGCTGCAACTGCTGCAGGGGCCGGAATGTCGCGAGGATCGCTTTGATCCGCTCGTCGAGCTGGTGCTGCACTTCTTCGAGCTTTTCCTTGGCCTGGTCGACCAAGGTCGGCTTGGCGTCTTTCTGCGTCACGTCGACCTTTTCCTCACTCCCCCGCACGCCTCCCGGGATCAGCCGCCCGATCGGTCCCTCGCGGAGGTCAGCGAGCACCTTCTCGGTGCGGCTGTGGATGAGCTCCTTGAGCGTCTGCAGTGGCACGTTCCGAGAGTGGGCCTTTTGCTCCTCGTAGATGATTTGCGCGAGGGTGATCTCGGTGAGGTCGTCCTTCGTGTTGTTGTCGATGATCTGGACTTCTTCGCCCCCCCGGACCATCTCGGCGATCTGGAGCAGGGTCACGTACCTGCTGTCCTTCGTGTCGTAGAGCTTGCGGTTGGAGTAGCGCTTGATAATCCGGCGCGGGCGCTCAGGCGCAGCGGCTGCCTCGGGCTTGGGGTCCAAGATCCTCTCCTTGCGCGCCGTTGCAGCGAGCGCGTATGGCAGGATACACCAATGCGCCGAGGCGAAAGCCCGCAAAGTCGCACGTGAGACAGGAGCGACAAAGGAACGCCGAAGGCGAATTCCAGGAGAATCGTCGCGACGCGGCGCTCCTCGTCGAAGAGGTAAGTGTGCGTTACCCGAGGGCTCCGCGTCCGGCGCTCTCCGGGGTCTCTCTCCGGGTGGACGCTGGCGAGATTGCAGCGCTCCTCGGGCCCAACGGCTCAGGCAAGTCGACGCTGCTCCGCGTCGCCGCAGGCGCCGTCGTACCGGCGGACGGGAGCTGCCGCGTCTTCGGTCAGAGTGTGCCAAACCTGGCGCGGCGGATGCTCGCGCGTGCCGTCGCCTTCGTGGCACAGACGGAAGCAGTGAGCCTGGGCTTCCGGGTTCGCGAGGTCGTGGCCATGGGGCGTGCGCCCCACCAGGCGGGCTGGATGCGGGAGGCGGTGGAGGACACCGCGGTCATCGAGGAAGTGCTCGCTCGGTGCGACCTTTCGGGCCTGGCCACCCGTCGTGTCGAGGAGCTGAGCGGAGGCGAGCAGCGGAGGGTCGCGGTCGCCCGGGCGCTCGCGCAGCGCCCGCGCCTCTTGCTCCTCGATGAGCCGGCGGCCTTCCTGGACGTGCGCCACCGCCTTGAGCTCTATGACCTACTCGCCGAGATCGCGGCACACGACGGCGTGGCCTGTGTCATCGCGATGCACGAGCTCGACGCCGCCGCCCGCGTCGCCTCCAGGGCGCTCCTTCTCCGTGAGGGCCGCGTGATTGCCTCGGGAGCCCCCGGGGACGTGATGACGCCGGCACGCCTGCGCGAGGCCTTCGAGGCCGAGATCGATACGAGCGTTCACGAGCCGACCGGGCAGCAGTATTTCGTCATCCGGCGGCCGGTCTGACGCAAGAGCGACCGCGTCACGACCAAGCGGGGCGGCGCGGGCCTATGAGGTGCTACCCTCAGGCGCCGGAGATTGGGAGAGCAGCACATGCAAGGGTACGAGAGCCCGCCGCTGGGGACCGTCCCGGTCAATCGCGGCGACGTGCTCGGCGGCAAGTACGTGGTGGAGCGCATCCTCGGAGTCGGGGGAATGGGAGTCGTGGTCGCCGCGACTCACCTGCAGCTACATAACAAGGTCGCCCTCAAGTTCATGCTCCCCGAGGCGCTCCAGCTTCCGGCCCTTGTCGAGCGCTTCGCCCGCGAGGCCCGGGCGGCCGCCCGCCTGAAGAGCGACCACGTGGCGCGCGTGCTCGACGTCGGCGAGCTCGCGTCCGGATCGCCCTACATGGTGATGGAGTACCTGGAAGGGAACGATCTCGGCTCGGTCGTCGAGAGTCAGGGCGCGTTGCCCATCGAGGGGGCCGTCGACTGCGTCCTCCAGGCGTGCGACGCGGTCGCCGAGGCGCACCGCATCGGCATCGTGCACCGCGACCTCAAGCCGAGGAACCTCTTCCTGACGACGCGTAACGACGGTCGCGCGCTCATCAAGGTTCTCGATTTCGGGATCGCCAAGCAAAAGACCACCGCGTCCGACCTGTCGCTGACCCGGACGACGGAGGTCATCGGCTCGCCCAATTACATGTCGCCCGAGCAACTGCGGTCGGCTCGCGCGGTCGACGAGCGCAGCGACATCTGGGCGCTCGGAGTGATCCTGTACGAGCTCCTTTCCGGGACGCTTCCGTTTGCGGCGGAGTCGGTCACGCAGCTCATCGCGATGGTGCTCACCGATCCCCCCAGGCCCATCCGGAGGTTGCGCGAGGAAGTGCCCGAGGACCTCTGGCGCGCCATCGAGAAGTGCCTGCAAAAGGAGCCAGCCGCGCGCTTCGCTTCCATCGCGGAGCTCGCCCTGGCCCTCGAGCGCTTTGCGCCTGCGGACACGCGCGAGATCGCGGTCCGCATCGCCCGCATGGCATCGGGCAGCCAGGCCGGCGCGCGCTCCATCGGCGGGTTCGCGGCGCGCGGTCCGACCGGAACGACGGGCAACTCCTGGGCGAACACGGAGCTCGCGCGCGCGCCGAGGAGCCGGATCCTCGTGGTCTCCGCGGTGCTGGGAGGTGCCGCCATCGTGGGCGCCATCGCGGTCCTCGGCGTCACGCGGTTGCGGCACGACGGACGAGCCACGTCGTCGACGGCGACGAGCGCCGCTCCGACGGCCGACCTCGGGCCCCCTCCCGTCGCGAGCGCGACGGCGACCAATCCGCCGAAAGCCGACCCGCCGCCCGCTGCCGTACGCATCCCCGACCTGCCCTTGCCGGCCAGTGCCCGCCCGGTCCAGGCGCCGACGAGTCCCGCGCCCGTCCCGACGGCTGCTCCGGCCGCCGCAGGCGGAACTCCGCAAGGCCACCCCGTGCGCCCCCCCCACCACGACGTTCCGGTGGCGCCGAGCGCGCCGCCCTCGGCGAGCGCTCCCCCCACCAACGAGCCACCGCGCTATCGCCCGACCTGGTAGAGCGATTTGGGTCCCTCGCTTC
>CAZCKE010000209.1:0-7416 GCA_964499005.1 uncultured Tepidisphaeraceae bacterium | reverse complement strand
GTCCGGATCGCTGTCGGTATCGATCAGCGCCACCGTGCGGACGCCCAGCTTACGGGCCTCCTTGACGGCGATGTGCTCGCGACGGGTATCGACGATCACCATCACGCCGGGGATGCGCTCCATCTTGCGAATGCCCTCAAGGTTGGCGTGAATCTTTTCACGCTCGCGGGAGAGGGTTGACTTCATTTTCTTGGAATAGGTTTCGATCTGCCCGGTCTCCCAAAGTTTTTCGAGCTCTTCCAGGCGATTGAGGCGGGCGCGGATGGTGCGGAAGTTGGTGAGCGTGCCGCCGAGCCAGCGTTCGGAGACATAATGCATTCCACAGCGCTTGGATTCCTCCTCGACGGCATGGCGCGCCTGGCGCTTGGTTCCGACGATCAGAACGTCCTTGCCCGAAGCGACGGTTTGCTGAACGAGTTTTTTCGCCCGAAGAAGACCTTTGACGGTTTCGCGCACATCGATGATGTGGATCATGTTGCGCTTGCCCTTGATGTAGGGTTCCATCTTGGGATTCCAGCGCGACACGCGATGACCGAAGTGGATTCCGGCGTCGATCAACGCCTTAACCAATTCGGCCGGTGACTGTGCCATATCAGGGACTCCAAAAATAACGGACACACTGGACTGACAGCCGCTGCATCGAATAGATGGCCAAGGCATCCATCGAGGCCGTACGGCTTAAAGCTAACAAGAGATTGTAAGACCGACCCGCGCGGGTTGTGGGGAAAAACTCAATCCGCCGCGAGAGGCTCTTGGCGAGCCAAGTCTTGCACAATACCGCAAGGGTAAAGGGGTTGCAAGAGATGATGGTTGTAGAGTCTGCGAGGGAAGCATCGCGTTGGCGGCCCTAGCAATCGCCATTCGGCAGCGAAGAAGAATTACAGGCAGAGCACTTGGCCTTAGAAAAAGAGGGGGGGAGGGGGAAAAGGGAGGGACGAACAGGAATTGGATTTATAAGTCTTTGCCGGAGCAAAGCCTGCGGCAAATCCGGGCGCCAATATACTTGGCTAATCCCAAGTGCGCCCACGATTGCGTCGGGAATGGGGGTGGGCGATGATTGGGCGTGGGCCCCTAAAGGGAGGAGATCAATTGGCAACGCACAAGGTTAATCTTAACGCTTTAATTGCGCGGGAAAACTTTGAGGCGACGCCGGATTCCCCCGTTGCCTTGGGAGAAGAGCCGTTATTCAAATTGGAAGAGCTGCAAAAGGGCAGGCTATATTTTTCGATTTTGAGAAAACCAGATTTTCAAAGGCAAACGAACAACTGGACCTCTGAAATGATTGTCGATTTCGTGCGTAGTGTCTTGGACATCCAAGCCGTTCGTAACAAAATAACGAAGAATTGAAAGGACCTGAGGGAAGACACGGTTGCATTTCCTATTTTTGGGCTGGCACTACAATTCGGGGGATGACGGCGACGATGCAACGTAGTGCTGGGGTTGCGATTGGGTTGGCGAACGTACGGCGGGTGTTTGAGGGGGGAATGGAGGCGGTGGCGGGGATTTCGCTTTCGATTGGGGCGGGGGCTTTTGTTTCGGTTTTGGGGCCGGCGGGGTGGGGGAAATCGCCGTTGCTGAGAATGATCGCGGGTTTGGATCGGCCGACGTCGGGAGGGATTGAAGTCGATCGAAGCAAGAGCATTGCGTATGTGTTTCAGGATGCGCATTTGCTGCCGTGGCGGAACGTGCTGAGGAATGTGGCGTTGCCGCTGGAATTGAAGGGAGTGGGACGGGCGGAGAGATTGGCGGCGGCGCGGGAGGCATTGGAGCAGGTGGGGTTGGGGGATGCGGTGGAGAGGTATCCGGCACAACTTTCGGGGGGGATGAAGATGCGGGCGTCGCTGGCGAGGACGCTGGTGATGAGGCCGGGGCTGCTGCTGTTGGATGAGCCGTTCGCGGCGCTGGATGAGATTACGCGGCAGAAATTGGATGAGCAGTTGCGGGAGTTGTGGATCGCGCATCGGATGACGGTCATTTTCGTGACGCACTCGACGGCGGAGGCGACGTTTTTGGCGAATCGTGCGGTGGTGCTGTCGAAGAGGCCGGGGAGGGTGGTGGAGGATTTGGCGATTGATTTGCCGGAGCATCGGACGGGGCCGCTGAGGTCGGAGGCGAAGTTCGGGGGGATCACGCGGGCGCTGTACGAGGCGCTTGAACGAGGAGGGGCGTGATGAAACGAGGAGGATTGGTTTCGACGGTGTTGCCGCCGATGATCGTGCTGGTTTGCGCGATTGGGATATTGGAGGCGTGGGTGCGAATTGCGCATGTGCCGGTGTATTTGCTGCCGACGCCGTCGGCGGTGGCGATTTTCATGGGGAGGCATTGGAACGATCTGCTGGCGTCGCTATGGACGACGGCTCAGGCGGCACTGATCGGGTTTGGGGCAAGCATTGTGATTGGGATGGTGCTGGCGATCGGGCTTTCAACGTCGGCGTGGATTCGGCGGGCGTTTTATCCGTACACGGTTTTTTTTCAGACGGTGCCGATTGTGGCGGTGGCGCCGCTGCTGGTGATCTGGTTTGACGCGGGGCTGAAATCGGTGGCGATCTCGGCGTTTATCGTGTCGGTGTTTCCGGTCATCGCGAATACACTGAGCGGATTGTTGTCGACAGATCCGGCGCTGGAGGATTTGTTCCGGCTGTATGGAGCGGGGAGATGGGCGCGGTTGTGGAAATTGAAATTGCCGGGGGCGACGCCGAGTATCGTGACGGGGTTGCGCGTGGCATCGGGACTGGCGGTGATCGGGACGGTGGTGGGAGAATTTCTGGTGGGACTTTTGGGTGAAGGAGAGGGGCTGGGGGTGAGGATCATTTCGGCGAAGAAGGTGGGAAGGACGGACGAATTGTTCGCGGCGGTACTGGCGGCGTCGATGCTGGGACTGGCGATGTTCGCGGCGGTGAACGTGATGGGACGAGTGCTGCTGCGGCGCTGGCATGCGTCGGAGCGGGATTAGGAATCCAGCGGTGTCGATGTGTAGAATCGGGCAGATCATGAATAAAAGTCATTTTGTGCGGCTCGCGGCGGCATTGACGTTGATCATCAGCTGGGTTGGGGGATGCGAGAAAAAAGAGGCGGCGGCGCCATCGAACAACGGCACGGCGAGCGTGCTGCTGACGCTGGATTGGAAGCCGGAGCCGGAGTTCGGCGGTTTTTACTCGGCTCAGCAGAACAAGGGGTTCACGCAACATGGGTTGGACGTGAACATCAAGCCGGCGGGCGAGGGGGCGGATACATGGCAATTGGTTGCAACGGGAAAGACGGATTTTGCGACGACGGCGGCGGACCAGGTGTTGATCGCGCGGGCGAGGGGCGCGGATGTGGTGGCATTCTTCGCGGTGTATCAGACGTTTCCGCAGGGAGTGATGGTGCACAAGGCGCGGGGATTTACGACACTGAAGGATGTGTTCACGCATGAGGGAACATTGGATGCGGAGCCTGATACGTGGTTGAAGTTCCTGACAAAGAAATTTGGGACGCCGACGGTGAAGATCAAGGGATTTGACGGAGGGATCGCGGAGTTTCTGGCCAAGGGGGATTGCTCGCAGCAATGTTTTGTGACGTCGGAGCCGATTTTGGTCAAGAACAAGGGTTCGGACCCCCAGACGTTCTTAATCGCTGATGAAGGGTATGACCCCTACACGACGGTGGTGATCTGCAAGGGGGATTTGTGGAAGAACAATCCCGATCGGGTCAAGGCGATGGCGGCGGCTTGCCGGGAGGGATGGAGAGCCTACCTGGACAAACCAGCGCCGATCAATGCGATCATGCACGATTTGAATAAGGACATGGATGAACAGACGTTCGCGGAGGCGGCCGATGCCCAGAAGCCGCTGATTGAGACGGATCAGACCAAAGCGGCAGGGCTGGGGACAATGACAGCCCAACGGTGGAATGACCTTTCCAAGCAATTGCAGGACCTGGGGGTGATCGATCAACCTATCAAGGGGGAGGATTGTTTCGTAAACCCATAAAAGAAGATGGATTGACCGTATTTAGGGGTTTTGGGGGAGACTGGAGCAGGCTGGGCCGGAGAGACAAAAGGTTCAATTTTCTTGACCTTTGAGGTTAATGACTGTTAAATTACGTATGTCCGTGCGGACGGCGGTAAAACCCACCATATAGATGTCCTGGCGAATATCCAAAGGCCGGGGGACAAAAAAAAGGATGCTCTCCGGGTCGCCGCCTAACACGCCGTTTAATGGAGGTTTCTGAATGCCACCCGTAGGCCCCCAAGGCTCCCGCGGCGGTTTAATAACCGCAGTTGTCGTGTTCACGATCGGCTTTGTCATCTCCACTATCTTTGCGCTGTATTACGGTGTCGCCTTGAGCAAGGCGGAGGAGCAGAACAAGGCTTTGAATGACAAGAGCCGGCTCATTTACACCAACATAGCATCCCCTCGATACGATCAGTTGGCCAAAGAGCGCGAAAACAATGATCTTCAGGACCGGTCGATCCTGGGAGCATCGATTCAGGATTCAGCGGACCTGGCGAATTTGGTTGCCGGGGGAAGCGCCTCGACCACCCAGCCGACGGCCGCGATTGACTTAGCCAGGCATCAATTGGACGACATCGCGCAGCAGCTTCCGGATTTGCACCTGCCTTCGGACGTGAGCTTGATGGATGCCCTGGACAAGCTGGCGAAATTTGCATCGACCGAGCAGCAGAAAGCGAGCCAGTTGAAGGCATCGGCGGACAATTCGGATTCCGAAGCCAAAAAGATCATCGAGAATCACCAGGCGGCGATGGACAAGCTAGCGGCCGATGTGGAGCAGTACAAGACTGAGAAAGAACATGCGCTTCAGGAGGTTCAACGGCTCAATTCGGAATATGAGCGGAAGCTGGCCGATGCCCAGGTGTCGCTGGATACCGACCGGGCGGAATTTAACAAGGAATTGCAGCAGCATCAGATCACCGAGGGGGATTTAGGACGGCGCATTGATGATTTGAACAAACGAAATCAAACCCTGCAAGACAAGCTGAGCATGCGGCGTGTTTCGCCGGAAGAGCCGACGGTGCGGCAATCGGACGGGTCGGTTCTCTCGGTGGCCCAGGACAATATTGTTTACATCAACCTCGGCTCGGGGGATCACATCGTTCCAGGCATGACATTTGAGGTTTACGACAAGCAGGATGGGGTGCCGGGGCTGAGCAGCGACTCGATGAGTGACCAAAACCTGCCGGTGGGATTGGGATCGATCGAAGTTCGGCAGGTGGACCAGAATGCCAGCCAGTGCCGGATTGTAAAACTGGAATACGGGCATCACATCACGCAGGGGGACCCGATCGCGAACCTGGTTTACGATCGGAATACGAAGTTCAAGTTCGTGGTCTATGGGCGATTTGACCTGGCACACACCAATCGGCCAACGGACGCGGATCGTGAAAAGGTCGAAGGCCTGGTGCGCGCCTGGGGCGGCGATCTGCAAGGCAAGATCGACGTGGACACGGATTTTGTGATCATGGGCGCGGAGCCGAAGGTCGAGCAGTTCACGCAGGATGAATTAAGCGATCCGTTCAACGCACAGCAGAAGCGAAACCAGGAAGAAGAACTGAAGAATTACAATGCCGTGTTGAACGAAGCCAAGGAACTGCATATTCCGGTGATGAACCAGAATCGGTTCCTGTACTTCTGCGGATATTATGAGAATGCGCAGAGGTAAGAGGCGGCGATCAATCGCGTGAGGAAATGAAAAAACCCCGCATCTGCATGCGGGGTTTTTTATTTTCGCGAGCAGTTGCCGGAGAGGGGGAGTAAGAAAAGATTACGCTGTCACAAGATTACGCCGTTACGGGGAGGTCGCTGGTGCAGTGGGCGCACTTGCGGGCCTTGATTGGGGTCGTCGAGAGGCACATGGGGGATTCCTTGGTGGTGGGCTCGGACGGCGCGGGAGGAGCAGAGGCTTTCTTCATCAGCGCGCCCAGTAGCTTTACGATAATGATGAAGACTGCCAGGGCAACAATGATGAAGTTGAGGATTTCGGCCATCAGGTCGCCGACTCGGAAAGCTCCGACATGCCAGGTTTGATATTCCGTGGGCACATGGAGGATTTTCAAGGCATAAGCAACCAGAGGCATGATGATGTCGTTGACGATGGCGGTGACGATCTTGCCAAAGGCGCCGCCGATCACGACGGCGACGGCGAGATCGATCATGTTTCCCTTGAAGGCGAAATCCCGGAATTCGGCCCAGCCACGTTTGATGAAGCCTCCGGATTCATCGAGCATCTTGTGAGTGTCCATAAAATCTCCTTTCAGTGGGGGTTGGAAACGAGTGGTGGCATTCTATAGCAAGGCGCGTGATTCATGCACGGAGGACGGTAACATGTCCACAAGTTAAATGCCGCCGGAATCCCTTGAGAATCGTCTTGCCGAGCCGATCACCGCGTTCGCGGTGGGGAATTACAGTCTTTTGAACGATCTGAATCAGCTTCAGGCGGTGCGGCAGGCGGGGGCCAACGAGGCGGTGATTTTTTACAGTGCTCGAATATTGGAAATCCTGACGGCGTCGGCGGTGCAGCGCGTGGGGCTGACGCCCAGCGCCAGTGCATTCTCGAATCTGGAGACTCTGGTGCAATTGAACCTGGCTCGGACGACAACGATGTACTGGGGAAATGCGCTGCGTCGACTGGGGAATGATGTGAGGCACATCCTTCGAAGGACGGCGTCGCACGACGCGGACCTGGCGGTGCTGTTTGTTGAACGGTGGATCGAGTGGTTTTTCGGACAGTTCCGGTTCGGGCCGAAATTGGAGCGGGTGACGAGGGACGGGGAGCCGATTTTGTTTGGGGGAGATTTTTATCTGTCGCACATGCTGCGGGAGATGGACGCGGAGGATTTCGATCCGGCGGCGTGGGTGGAGAAAGGGGCGGACGGCGCGGAGCCGCCGTTTATGGTTTCATCGACGATGGCGGCGGTGGTGGTGAATCTGCTGCTGGATCGAGGGGACGTCGAGCGGGCATTGGGTGTGCTGGAACCGGCGATGGCGAAGTTTCCGGAGGATTTGCGGCTCCAGCAGTTGGCGGTGTTTGCATGGAAGAGACAGGGGAAGCTGGATAAAGCGATCGCGCTGGCGCAGCCGCTGGCGGCCAAATCACGGGATGACGATGAGACGGCGGGGATCGTCGCGGGGGTTTACAAGCAGGTGTATCTCGATAAGCGCGACGCGGAGATGCTGAACAAAAGCTATCGAGCGTATCTGGCGGGGTGGGATGGATCCAAATGCTCCAATGCATACCTGGGAATCAACGCGGCGGCGACGGCGCTGTGGCTGGGGCGAGCGCCGGATTCACGGCGGCTGGCGGAGGAAGTGCGGCAGCTTGTGCGCAAGCGATTGAGCGCGCTGTCGAAGATGGGGGACGCGCAGATGCTGGAGTCGTCTTACTGGGATGAGGTGGCGATGGCGGAGGCGGATTTGC
>CAZCKE010000208.1:0-7427 GCA_964499005.1 uncultured Tepidisphaeraceae bacterium | reverse complement strand
GAGGTCGGCAAGACACGCAAAGCCGTGCTGCTCAAGCGCGGGCTGGCGGCGACCGTGAAGGACTGGCTGCTGTCGGCGGAATACGTGCTGAGCCAGGGGAATCGCGGCGTGATTTTGTGCGAGCGGGGGATCAAGACGTTTGAAGACAGCATCCGTTATTCGCTGGATGTGACCAGCGTGCCGGTGCTGAAACAGTTATCGCATCTGCCGATCATTGTTGATCCGAGCCATGCGGCCGGGAAACGGGATTACGTACCGTCAATTGCCGCGGCGGGAATGGCGGCGGGGGCGCATGGGATTATCGTTGAGGTGCATTATTGTCCGAGCGAGGCGCAATGCGATGGGCCGCAGGCACTGCTGCCGGAGACGTTTAAAGAACTCATGGGCCAACTGCGCAAGATCGCGGGGATTTTTGGAAAAGAATTCGCCGAGCCCGGCGTTGCCGTTGGTGCTTAAGATTTAAGTAGGCCGCATCGGAGTTGATATGGGTCGAACGTCGTTCGTGGCTGGAAATTGGAAGATGAACACGACGCGGGCGTCGGGCGTGGAACTGGCCCGCGCGGTGGCGCATGATGCGCCGAACGGAGTGGCTGTCGGCGTGGCGCCGCCGTTTGTTTATCTGGAAGCGGTGGGGGCAGCCATTGGCGGCTCCAGCGTGCTGCTGGGGGCGCAAGACGCCTATTTTGAAAAGAGCGGCGCATACACCGGCGAGATTTCGATCGAGATGCTCAAGGATGTCGGTGTGAAATTTGTCCTGGCGGGACACAGCGAACGACGGCATGTTTTGAACGAATCGCCGGAACTGGTGGGCGAGAAAGCCCACGCCATTTACGGCGGTGGCCTGATCCTGGTTCACTGCGTCGGCGAAAAGATCGAGCAGCGCGACGGCGGCAAAACATTTGAAGTGGTGGAAAAGCAATTGGGCGAACTAAGCGGGGCGATGCAGGACCCGGATCGGCTGGTGATCGCGTATGAGCCGGTCTGGGCGATTGGAACGGGACGCAACGCGACCGAGGCGCAGGCGCAGGAAGTTCACGCGTACATTCGCCAATCGCTGGCCAAGCGATGGAATAAAGACTTCGCGGATCGCGTTCGGATTCAATATGGCGGCAGCATGAAGCCGGACAATGCCAAGGGGCTGATGTCCCAGCCGGATGTCGATGGGGGGCTGGTCGGCGGCGCGTCGCTCAAAGCCGGGGATTTTCTGGCGATTGTCGAAGCCGCCCGGAAGAAATGATCGCGCGGAAGAACTAATGCTGAATTGAAGCGGAGATGGGTATGGTATTCGCATTTTACACAGTTTTGATCTTGTTCCTGATCCTGAGCTTTCTGCTCATTATGCTGATGCTCATTCAGAAAGGGCGCGGGGGTGGATTGACCAGCGCGTTTGGCGGAGCGGGCGGGAATACGGCTTTTGGCAGCAAGACGGGCGACGTGCTGACGTGGGCGACGAGCATCTGCTTCGGATTGTTCATCGTCCTGGCGGTGACGTTGAATTTGCTGGCCAGCCATATCGGCAAATCACCGCCGGCGCAGGCAGTCCAGACCTCGCCGCTGAGTTCGGGCGGCCCCAGCGCGCCAGGCACAGGCGCCCCGATCCCGACGCCGGCCCCGGCTCGATGAGCTTGTTTCAACGGTTAATCGCATGATTGTGAGCATGACCGGATTTGGCGACGCCAGCGCGGAGCGCGACGGCACCCACTACGCGGTCGAAATCCGCTCGCTGAATAATCGTTTTTTCAAGCCGGTCATCAAGCTCCCGGACAACGTCAGCGGGCTGGAGCCGGAGATCGAAACGATGCTGCGCGAGGGATTGGGTCGCGGCTCGATCACGCTCATCCTGAAATTGCGCAGCGACAGCGCGGAGGCGGCATATTACATCAATGTGCCGGCGCTGACGGCTTATATTCACCAACTCCAGCAGATCAAGGGCCTGGACAAGCTCGTGACGATCGATCTGGCAAGCCTGGTGCAATTGCCCGGCGTCTGCCAGGAGCCGCGCGATGAATCGGATGAGATCGAGCGGCACGGCGATACGATCCGGCAGATTACGGCCGCCGCGATTAAGAAGCTCAACGCGATGCGCGAGCGCGAGGGGAAGGCGCTGATGGCTGACCTGCTGAAGCACACGAAGGTGATCACGACCAACCTGAAGCAGATCGAGACCCAGGCGCCGCGGGTCATCGAGGATTATCACAAGAAGCTGACGCAGCGAGTGAACCAGCTTTTGAGCAAGGCCGAGTTGCAGGTGAATCAAACGGATTTGCTCAAGGAAGTCGCCGTATTTGCGGAGCGGGCGGATATCAGCGAGGAGATCCAGCGATTGACCAGCCACCTGGAGGCGTTCGAGCAGTCGTGCCATGCCGGGGAGCACGCCGGACGGAAGCTGGATTTCATCGCGCAGGAGATGCTCCGGGAGGCGAATACGATTGCGTCCAAGGCGAACGATGCGTCGATCGCCAGGCAGATTGTGGAGATCAAGGGGGCGATTGACCGGCTCAAAGAGCAAGTGCAAAACGTCGAATGATCAAACCGGGAAATCTGAAGGCGGGAAATGTGAAGACGTGAAACGTGAAGAAGAAAAAAAGCATGGGATATTGATCGTGCTTTGCGGCCCCTCGGGAGTGGGCAAGAGCACGATCTCGCGCGAGCTGGCGGACAAGCATGAGGTGAACTACGCCGTCAGCGCGACGACGCGGCCCAAGCGGACCGGCGATGAAAAGGGCAAGATCTACGACCATATTTCGCCCGAAGAATTCTTCAAGCGGCTCGATGCGGATGAGTTTCTGGAATATGCGCAGGTCTATGGCGACTATTACGGCACGCCCAAGCATCCGGCTCTGGATGATCTTGCGGCCGGCAAGGACGTATTGCTGGAGATCGACGTGCAGGGCGCCTTGCAGGTGAGGTATCAATACCCGCAGGCCCTGACGATCTTCATTTTGCCGCCGGATGAGCCTACACTGTTGCAGCGGTTGCAGAGCCGGGCGCGCGATAGTGCCGAGGAAATGGCCAAGCGATTCCGTGCGTCCAAGCGCGAAATTCACATGGCCAAAGGGAGCCGGGCGTTTGATTACATGGTGATCAACGACGATCTCAAGCGGGCCGTCGCCGAGATTTTGAAGATTATCCGGCACAAACGAAGTGGTGGAATTTAATTGGATTGGAACCGATTTTTCGGAGGCATTTGACCCAGATGATCGAAGCACTCAAGAGCGATGAGATTGTGGCCAAAGTCGGCGGCCGTTTTAAGCTGACGGCGCTGATCCAGAAACGCATGCTCGAATTGATGGACGGCGCGCGGCCGCTGGTCGAGCGCGGCAACATGACCGACCTGGAAGTGGCCGTTCAGGAAGTGTTGCAGGACAAGATTGCCATCGACTACGAGGCCAGCGGCCTTCGTCCGCCGGACCAGGAGTAAACCAATGGCTCGCCAGGCGACTGCGCCGCAGCTCAAGGGCCGCGAACTGATCGTCGCGGTCTGCGGGGGCATTGCCGCGTACAAAGTCGCGGACGCCGTGAGCAAGCTGGTGCAGGCGGGCGCCGGCGTGACGGTCGCCATGACCGCCGAGGCCCAGAAATTCGTCGGGCCTCTCACATTCGAAGCGCTGTCGGGCCGGAAAGTCCGCATCGGCACGTTTGATCCGGTCGACAGTTCCGATCCTCAGCACATTTCCCTGACCGAGCGGGCGGACCTGATGCTGGTCGCGCCGGCGACCAGCAATATGATCGCCAAGGTGGCCTGCGGGCTGACCGACGACCTGGTGAGCCTGATGATCTGCGCCTCGGCCTGCCCGGTGGTTTTTGCCCCCGCAATGAACAACCGCATGTGGGAAAACGCGGTGACGAAAGAAAACGTCGCCAAGCTCCAGCGGCTGGGGTATGGCTTCATCGGCCCGGATGAGGGGTGGCTCGCCTGTCGAAACGTGGGGGCCGGAAGGATGAGCGAGCCGCCGGTTTTCGTGGAGACGGTCATCAAACTGCTAGGGTCCCCCTCACCCCTGCCCTCTCCCGGAGGGTGACGGAGCAATACGGAAGAGGGCAACGGCATCGCGCGCGCCAAGAATTCACGGTCTGTCAGCTCTTCCCCCTCTCCCTCCGGGAGAGGGCAGGGGTGAGGGTGATTTCTAGGGGCGGTCCAATGCCCTCACGCCATCGCAATCCGCTTATCCCTGCTCGCCTCTTGCTCTCCTCTCGCCAACTGCGCCGAAATCAAACCGACGCCGAACGTAAACTCTGGCAAATTCTCAGGAGCCGGCAACTCGACGGATTCAAATTTCGTCGCCAGTTCGTGGCCGATGGATACATCCTCGATTTTTACTGTCATTCCAAAAGATTGGCCATTGAATTGGATGGATCACAGCATGGTGATGATGATGCTCGAGTTCAGCAGGACAAAGCGACTGGCGAAGATGGGAATTCGAGTCATTCGATTTGCCAATGAAGATGTATTGAAATCGCCAGACGTGGTGGCCGAGCAAATCTGGAGGGAATTGACGGGTTCCTCTCTGGATTGAGACGAATTCTCGCAGCAAGTAGTTCGCCCTCGCCCCAACCCTCTCCCGGGGGGAGAAGAAGAGAAGAGGAACGATCGGGCGATGTCCGGGTTTTTCCTCGTCTCCCCCGGGAGAGGGTTGGGGTCAGGGTGATTTTTTCTTGAAGAGGTACAGCCCCTCACTGCAAATAAACCAACCCGTAATTTGACGGCACCGTGACCGCCTGCGGGTTGCCTGTCCCTGTCATGTTCGGAAATTTTCCCAGTGTCAGCATTTCATTCCACTGGCCGGCGGCAAAGGGGAATTGCACTGCCTGGTCGGCGTCGCTGAAATTCAGGAAGACGATAGCCGTTTGACCGGCGGTGGCCCTGGAATAGATGATTACGCCGCGAGACGTGTCGGAATACTGATTGTAATAAAACGACGATCGGCCGCGCAACGCGGGCAGCGACTGCCGCAAAGTCGCCAGCCGGCGGTAGAGGTTCACCATTTGGTTACCGTAACTGTCATAGAAGAAATCCCATTGCAATGATCGGGCGAATTCGATTCGCGCATCCCCTTCGGCCGCGACGGAATAATTCTCCACCAGCTCCTGGCCCTGCCAGAGCATGGGAACTCCCTGGCAGGTGTAAAGCGCGATGGCATAAGGTTGAAGCTTAAACCACTTGCTGCGGTCACCCAGCGGTTGATTCGACGCATCTTTGTCTCCGGAAAGAGCGACGCGCGTGATCAAGCGGCTGTGGTCGTGCGATTCCAGATATTGAAACGGAGCATTGGGAAATTGATCGCCCGGGGGCGAGGGATTTTTGAATTGGCCCGGATAGCCCATGAAACCGGGGTCCAGCAAATGGGGCAAGTTATCCCCATTGAGCCGGTTGTTTTGGGCGGTGGCGGCGGCTTCGTTCAGGAGGCCGTCCTGCCACGTGCAGGTGGTGTAGGTTTGCGCCAAAATTCCTTTGGGATCGTCCAGGTCTTCGGCGACCTGGATGATCCGGCTGTAAGGGTCGCCCGCTTTAAAAAATCGGGGGATCGTGCCGCTCCTGGAATATTGATAAGTATTAAAAACCAGTTGTGCGTATCCGTTGCCTGCCGGGCCGTCGTAGTAGCCGGGAACGTAATCGTAGCGGAACCCGTCGATGTGGAACTGGTCGATCCAATGCTGGTTGACGGCATTGAAGTAATCGCGTGTGAACGGCTTATTGAAATCGATGTCGTTGCCGTATAGCGAAGCGACAAAAAATCCCATCATCGGCGAGGGCAATCCGGTGCTGTTGTAAACGCTCGCGTACGGGAAATTATCGCTGCAATGGTCGTAGACGGAGTCAAGAATGACGGCGATCCCGCGCTGATGAGCTTCATTCACCAGGTTTTTCAGCCCCGCCACGCCCCCGTATTTTTGCAGCGGAGAGAAATAGGATTCGGGCATATACCCCCAGTCAAAAGGCGTGCCGACGAAGGTGATCGGCATCAGCTCCATCACGTTGACGCCCAGTCCCTGCAGATAATCGAGCCGGTCGACGATGCCGTCGAATGTGTAATTGAATTCTTCGACGTTTAATTCGTAAACGATCAGATCGTCGACGCCGGGAACGCGGAAATTGGCGTCCTTCCATGGAAATGGCGCCGCCTGCGGAACAGTGAAACCCGAGAACGTGCCCGGCGCGCTCTCGTTGGCGAAGGGGTCGGCAAACCAGGGGACCACGACCTGGCCGTTTTTGGATAATTGATATCGATAGATATATCGTCCGGCGTCTCCGAAATTTCCCTGGCCCGGAGTGAGCGTGGCATCCCCTTGCCACAGGTCGTACGGGTTATTGCCGATCCAATCCAGCGGAAAATCGACCGGCGCTATTCCCGCGACAAACTGGTCTTCTTCATTAATAACGCGCACCTTCAGGCTGAACCCCTGAGCCCGCGTAATCCCCGGCAGATAAATCCCAAACCGAACGCGGTAAGGTTGGGCGGCGTTCTGCGGCTGGGCCCCGACCTGATTTAATTGCAGCATGGCTTTCCCCAATCGAAAGTGAGCGCGGCGGAGGTTATTTAAGCCCGCGAGCGCTAATTCTCAATTAAAAAATCTACAAATGCGCATTCTTAATCGTTTCGGGTTGAGACATTCGGCCAGGCGATCCGGTAAATCGCCACATCAGCGCTGTCGAAGACGGGCACGAAGGTTTGCGGATCGGCTTGCGCGAATTTCAACTCGGGTGGGTCGGCCATAATGTCGTGTTTCGCGACAACCAAATATTTCGCGCTCGCTTGACGCAAGTTTTCTCGCCAATAGCCCTCGTCCGCACCGGCGTTCATCACCTGCGTGACGAGGGTCACAATCTGATAGCCGTCGAGTTTGTCCCCCATGGGGGGCAGGTCGTAGATCGCATGCACGCCTGGACGAACCGGCGCGTAAACCACGCGCCGGCGATATTGTGGGTCATACAGCGGATAAAGAAAATACGTGTTGGCGTAAGCGATGGTGGCATCCGGCGAAATTTGCGGCGATTCGCGCAGAAATTTCCATGCCGGCCCGTCCGAAGGAGTCGTTGTCTCCCAGAAAATTCCCGCCGCCTCCTGGCAGTTTTGCAGATATCCTGTCCAATTTACGTACGTGAACATCGCGATTCCCAAAGCCACCGCCGACCCGATGGCGATTCGCGGCAGCAGGGGGGCTCGGCGAAGCCGCGCCATTCCAAAAGTGACAGCAACCATTCCCAGCCCAACGAGTGAGAACTCCATCATGCTCCGCCAATGGACCGAGGCGAAGGTTGTCGAAGCCGAGGTGGCGACCAGGGCCAAAACCGCGGTGATGCGAAGCGCCGACGCCGGCAGGACCCCCGCGGCAATCCCGCAGCAGATCAGTAGCGGCAGATAGAACGGAAAACAGTAACGCACCTCCGGGTGTGCGGATGCCAGGACAAACGTCGCCAGACCCAA
>CAZCKE010000207.1:3264-7440 GCA_964499005.1 uncultured Tepidisphaeraceae bacterium | reverse complement strand
AAAACTGCCGCATCTCGCGCTGGGCTCTATGGGCACACCAAAACAGTCCGGCATTGGCCCCGGCTATTTCGATCTTCCCCCCCTCAACGCCATTCATCTTGAGATGAAATCCCAGCTTTCGGTCGGCGGCATCACCCTCGACGGCATCTATTTCTGCCCCCACGTCCCCGAGGATCGCTGCTCCTGCCGCAAGCCCCTCCCAGGCCTCATGTACCAGGCCGCTACCGACCTTGGCTTGATCCCCTCGGAAACGATCGTGATCGGCGACAAGCTTAGCGACATCGACCTGGGCAGGGGGGTTGGGGCTCCGACCATCCTCGTTCGTACCGGTTACGGCAGCGATCTTGCGGAGTCCGGCCCCACAAACGCCGATTACGTCGTGGACGATTTGGAAGAGGCCGCTGCCGTTATCGGACGCTTTTTAAGCAAATAAAATGCTATGATCCAATGGCGTTTTACAAACGGCTTGTTCATGTCCGATACCTACGTTAAGCTCGCTGGCTGCGAGCGTTCGATCCATATCCCGCGGCGTTTCCGCTCGCGGTTTTTGGTTCAGAAAATCAGCCCGTCAACGGACTTTGAATGATTATCTCACGGACCCCATTCCGAATCTCTTTCTTCGGCGGCGGCACCGACTACCCCGCCTGGTACCGCGAGCATGGCGGCACCGTCTTGGCCGCCGCGATCGACAAATATTGCTATCTCAATGTCCGTTATCTGCCGCCCTTCTTTGAGCACCGCTTCCGCGCCGTCTACTCGAAAATCGAGACCGTCAACACCATCGATCAGATCGGCCACCCCTCGGTCCGCGAAACGCTCCGCTTTCTGAAAATCGAGCGCGGCGTCGAAATCCATCACGACGGCGATCTCCCGGCACGAAGCGGCATGGGCTCCAGCTCCGCATTCACGGTCGGCCTTCTGCACGCCATCCACGGCCTTCATGGCCGAATGGTCGGCAAACATCAGCTCGCGCTGGAAGGCATCCAACTCGAGCAGGAAATTCTCAAAGAAACTGTCGGCTCCCAGGACCAGGTGATGGCCGCCTATGGTGGGCTCAATCAGGTTCACTTTCTCGAATCCGGCGAGATCAACGTCCGCCCCGTGATTCTTCCCCCGCAGCGCTTGGAGGAATTCACATCTCACCTGATGCTCTTCTACACTGGCATCAAGCGCACCGCGTCCGATGTCGCCGGCACTTACGCCACCGACATGGATTCGAAGAAACGCCAATTGCGAATCATCAAAGATCTCGTCGGCGAAGCGACTAAATTGCTCACCGGCGAAGCGCCGATCGCTGGGTTCGGGGAGCTGCTGCACGAAGCCTGGCTCACCAAACGAAATCTCAGCGCCAGCGTGAGCAATGGATCGGTCGACGAAATCTACGAACAGGCCCGCGCCAATGGCGCGATCGGCGGCAAGCTGCTCGGCGCCGGCGGCGGGGGGTTTATGTTGATGTTCGTTCCCCCCGAGCGCCAGCAGCAGCTCCGTGAAACGCTCTGCCGTCTGATTTACGTCCCTATCAGCTTTGACTTCACGGGAAGTCAGATCATCTATTACAGCCCCGAGCCGGAATACGCGGATTTGGATGCGGCCCGCGCGCGGATTGAGCCGTTCCGCGAATTAGCCAGCCTGACGTGATGATGTCTTCCAGTTCTCCCCACCCTCGTTCCGGGATCTCCGCCGACAAGGACGCCATGCGAAAGCAGGCCGTCTACGTCGCCGGAGGACAAACGCTCATCGGCGCCGCGCTGTTGCGCCGCTTGGCCGCCCATGGTTTCCAGCATCTCATTGGCGGCGATCATGAACCCGATCTCACCTATCGCGGCGCCGTCGAAAAATTCCTCGAGAAGCACCGCCCCGCATACATCATCGTCGCCGCGGGAAAATCCGGCGGTATCGCCGCCAATGTGAAATATCCCGCCTCGTTCATGTACGACAATCTGGTTGCGAGCACGAACATCATCCACGCCGCCCACGAGCATGGCGTCAAAAAGCTCCTCTATCTAGCCAGCTCCTGCTCGTATCCTCGCCAGTGCCCTCAGCCTATGGCCATCGAACAATTAATGACCGGCCCTTTGGAGCCGACCAACGAACCGTACGCGGTCGCCAAACTCGCGGGCCTCAAGCTCTGTCAGGCCTATCGCCAGGAATACAATGCCGATTTCATCGTCGGCATTCCCGCCAATGCGTTCGGCGTCGGCGACGATTTTAGTGCCGAGGATTCGCACGTGATTGGCGCGCTCATCGGACGCATGCATAACGCTAAACTTCGCAACGAGCCCTCGGTCGTCATTTGGGGCAGCGGCTCACCAAAACGGGAGTTCATTTTTGCCGATGATCTGGCAGACGCCTGTCTGTTCGTGCTTCAAAATTATTCATCGGCGTCCCCAATCAACCTAGGCGGCGGTGATGCCGTCAGCATTGCGGAACTAGCCGCGATGATTAAACAGGTCGTCGGCTATCGCGGCGAGCTGAAATTCGATACAACGCGTCCGGATGGGATGCCCCTTAAAGCGCTGGATTCCCGTCCATTGCAGGCATTGGGTTGGAAGCCGGCGACTCCGTTTGCCAGCGCCTTGGAGCAGACGTACGAGGACTATCTGAAACAGGCCGGGACCGCGCCGGCGATGAGCGGTCAGCGATCAATTGCCGCAACGAGGAAATGAAATGTCCGAAAAGACGTATCGATCTCTCTATCGAATCCGCCGAGTGGAAGAGGAGGTGGCACGTGTCTACCCGACCGACAAAATCATGAGTCCCGTGCACCTCTCCATCGGCCAGGAAGCCATCTCGGTCGCCGTCTGCGAGGCTCTCAAGCCCGGTGACGTGGCATTTGGTTCTTATCGCAGCCATGCCCTCTATCTCGCTAAAGGCGGCGATCTCAAACGCATGATCGCCGAGCTGTATGGCAAGGCCACCGGATGCGCCAAAGGGAAGGCCGGCAGTATGCACCTGATCGACGTCTCCGCCGGCGTCATGGGCTCTTCCGCCGTCGTCGGCACGCAGATTCCCCAGGCCGTCGGCTACGCCTGGGCGCTGAAACACCGCAAGGAAAAATCCGTTGTCGCCTGCTTCTTTGGCGACGGCGCGGCCGAGGAGGGCGTCTTCCATGAAAGCCTCAACTTCGCCGCCCTCAAAAATCTTCCGATCCTGTTCGTCTGCGAAAACAACTACTACGCGATTCACTCCCGGCAAAAAAGCCGACAGAAGAAATCCGACATCTGCGGCTTGGCCGCCAGCCACGGCATTCCCACCGAGCGCTTCGAGGACATGGACGTCGACGCCATCCGTGCCAAAGCCTCCAGCGCCGTTGAAGCCATGCGTATCGGCAAAGGCGGCCCTGTTTTCCTGGAATGCTACTGCTATCGCTGGATGGAGCACGTCGGCCCCAATCAGGATTTTCAATTCGGCTACCGCACCCGCGCCGAGGCCGAGCCCTGGTTCGAAAATGATCAGGTCAAAAAAGTCGGCGCGGCTCTCTCTCAGGCGACCCGCAAAAAAATCGAATCCGAGGTTGAAGCGGAGATCAAAGAGGCCTTCGAGTTCGCCGAGAAAGCTCAATTCCCCGAGCCCGGCGAGTTGTATACCGACATGTATTCCTAATTTTGAACCATGACCAGCTAACACGGCGGCAGAATTTATGGAACGAGTTCTGACATGTTCCCAGGCGATTCACGAAGCCATCGATCAGGAGATGGATCGCGACCCCCGCGGCTTCGTCATGGGCCAGGGCATCGACGATTTCAAAGGCTTTTACAGCACCACCAAGGGCCTGGCCGAAAAGTACGGCGCCGACCGCATCTTCGATACGCCCCTCTCCGAAGACGGCATGACAGGCGCCGGCATCGGCGCTGCCATCGCCGGCATGCGGCCGATCCATACGCACATCCGTATGGATTTCATGATGCTCAGCATGAATCAGATCCTGAACATGGCCGCCAAAAGTCGCTACATGTACGGCGGACAAGTCAAAGTCCCTCTGGTTATCCGTGGTGTCATCGGCCGAAGCTGGGGCCAGGGCGCTCAGCACTCCCAGGGTCTGCATTCCCTCTTCATGCACATCCCCGGCCTCCGTGTCGTCGCCCCCACCACGCCCTACGATGGCAAAGGTTTACTGCTTCAGAGCATTCGCGAAGAACACCCCGTCATCTTTATCAAGCCCCGCATGGTGCATTT
>CAZCKE010000207.1:0-3254 GCA_964499005.1 uncultured Tepidisphaeraceae bacterium | reverse complement strand
AAGGGCGATGACCTGACCATCGTCGGCGTTTCCCATTCCGTCGTCGATTGCATGCGCGCCCGCGATGTGCTGGCCACCGTCGGCATCAACGCCGAGGTGATCGACCCGGTCTCCCTCAGCCCGCTCGATACCAAAACGCTCAGCGAATCGGTCCGCCGCACCGGCCGCCTGCTCGTCGTCGATTCCGCCTGGACCTTCTGCGGCGCCAGTGCCGAGATCGTCACTGCCGTCTCCGAGGAACTTCAAGGCCAGCGCGCCTTCCAATTCAAGCGAATGGGATTCGCGCCCGTCAGTTGCCCGACGACCAAAGCCTTGGAAAAGCTCTTTTACCCCAACGTCCAAAGCATCGCCGCCGAGGCGTACGCCCTGGTCAAAGGCAATCGCTCCTGGCAGCCAGATCACATTGATTCGCCTGAAATCCTCGAATTCAAAGGCCCCTTCTAGGCGGAAGACGCGTCATGGATCTCAATTGGCCGCTGATGCGGAACAACATCACCCGTCAGGACCTCGACACGCTGATCGCGTTTCTCCAGAAGCCCGATCCGATCCTTACCCATTCCGCCGAAGTCCGCGCTTTCGAGCGCGAATGGTCCAAGTGGCTGGGCGTCCAGCACAGCGTCATGGTCAATTCCGGCGCATCCGCCAATCTGATCACCATCTCCGCTCTTCGCGAAACCCGCGGCCCCGGCGAGGTCATCGTCCCGCCTCTCACTTGGGTCTCCGACATCGCCTCGGTGATTCAATGCGGCATGAAGCCTGTCTTTGCCGACATCAACCCCCGCACCCTCGGCATGGATACCGAGCAAATCCTGCAGAAAATTGCCCCCAACACCCGCGCCGTTTTTATCACCCACATTCTCGGCTACAACGCCCTGACCCAGCGCCTCCTCGACGAATTAAAATCCCGCAAAATTCCCCTCATTGAAGACGTCTGCGAATCCCACGGCGCAACCTTCAAAGGCAAGAAGCTCGGCGCCTATTCCTGGGTCTCCAATTTCTCCTTCTATTACGCCCATCACCTGAGCACCATCGAAGGCGGCATGATCTGCACCGATGACGCCGACCTCTTCGAGGTCTGCCGCATGTTCCGCTCTCACGGCATGGTGCGCGAATCGATCAGCGAGGCCATCAAGCGAGATTACAATCAAAAGCATCCCGACCTGAATCCCGATTTCATCTTCGCCTATCCCGCCTACAATATGCGATCCACCGAGATCAACGCGGTGCTCGGCCGCTCGCAGCTCAAGCGCCTCGACGCCAACAACGAATTGCGCCGCGAAAATCTCTCCCTCTTCCTGAAAAATCTTGACCCCGCCAAATACTTCACCGAATTCGACACCGGGGGAAGCTGCAACTACGCGTTTACGCTGGTTCTTCGCAAGCCGGATGACCCCCTGCGCGACACCGTGATGAGCCGACTCCGCGCCGCCCATGTCGAATTCCGCCGCGGCACCAGCGGCGGAGGCAATCAGCTCCGCCAGCCCTATCTCCGCAAAATTCTCGGCGACCAGGAATATCTCCGCTACCCCAACGTCGACCACGTTCACTTTTACGGCTTCTACATTGGCAACTACCCCGGCCTGGAACGCGATAAAATCCTGCGGCTTTGTGAGCTGCTCAACGATCTGCAATCCCCGCCATCTCCCTCGCAAAATCGCGACAAAGCGGCAGTCTCGGGTTGAGTATGACATCGGGCGCGGCCATGACCGAGCAACTTCAAACGGCACAAGGCGATTCCAATCTCCCCGCGCCGCTTCCCACGCCAACGACCGGCCGTACCGCCTCCTTTTGGCGCGGTCTCCTCCAATGGAGCCTGCTGGCCGTGCTTTTCCTCTCCTTCCTCTATCTCCCCCAGAACGCTTCCAATTTCTCCCACGACTCCGGCAGCCACATGGCCACTGAGTTTTACGCCCAGCAACATTACCTCTTCGGCGAAAATGTCATCCAAAACACAGGTCCCTACGGCTACCTTCAATATCTCCAGGACTACAGCGGTATCCTCTCGGGCCGGAAATTCGTCTTCGCCTTCGCCTTCGCCGCGATTCTCGCCCTCCTCGTCGTCCGATCGATACGCTATTTCTCAACGCCTTTTGGCAAAGTCCTGGTGGTGGCCACGATGCTTGGTGCCCCGCCTCCCTTTGAGCTTTACCTCGACGCGACGTTTTACGTCTTCCTCCTGCTTGCCGCTCACCATCTGCTGACTCGCCGCTATTACCGCTCCAATCCAATCCTCGACGTGATCGTCCTCGGATTCGTCGCGCTCCAGTGCCTCACGAAGAACACCAGCCTGATCCTCGGTGCCCTGCTGATCCTGATGGTCGCCGCCCAGGACATCTTTTACCGTCAATGGCGCCGCCTCGCCCTCGACGCCGGCGCTTTTACCCTCGCTACCGCAGCCCTTTGGTTTCTCGCGGCGCAGCAATGGAGCAATATTATTCCCTTCCTTCGTGGCTCCTTCATGTTTTCCCAGGGCTACAACGAAGCCATGGAACTCGCCGGCGAGCCCGTTTTTGTCTGGATGGCCCTCATCGTGATGGCTTTGTTGGCCGCGATTAATATCCAGCGCCTGGTGAACCGCGCCTGGTGGCGTCTTCCCCTCATGATCTGGGAAGCCGCCTGCTTCTTCATTATCTGGAAGCACAGTTACGTGCGCGCCGACCGCTGGCACATCGAATATTTCTGGTCCTTCCTCGTCGCGGCCTGCCCGATTCTCTTTCTTGCCCATGAAAAGTTCGATCCCCAGTCTGCCTCCACGCCGGAAAATTCAATCGCCGCGAGGCCCAAAAAATCCTGGAGCTTCTATCCAGCCAAGCTCGCTCGGCTCGCAATGATCGGCTGCCTTGCCTGCAGCCGCGTTACCTTCTATCTCACCGGCTCCTCCATTTACATCAGCCACATCCCGATCAACCTCCGAAATCTGGCCACTTGGCGCACGTTTCGGGCCAATTTGGATGAAGCGGTCGCCCAAAATCGCCAGTACAGCGAGATGCCGCTCATCCGCCAAGCCGTTGGCTTCGCCCCCATCGATCAATTCAGCTATCTCCCCGGCGACGTTCTAATGAATGGGCTGAATTACGATCCCCGCCCCATGCCGATTACCTTCGCCGCCGTTACTGATCCCCTGATGCAGCGCAACGCCCAATTCTACCGCGACGACGCCACCGCTCCGCCCTTCGTGATGGCTCAAATCAATGATTTCGTTCATCATTTTAATCCCCAGGATGATTCGTTGGCATTGCTTGAATTACTCCTCC
>CAZCKE010000206.1:0-7446 GCA_964499005.1 uncultured Tepidisphaeraceae bacterium | reverse complement strand
AACTGCGCCAAATCCAGCAAAACGGAGACAATTCATTCTATTGTCAGTTCAATCCGTCCCAATACAACCCCAATCCCACATGGACCGTGACCCTCAGCGCCGAGGCCCAGGACGGCTCTCAACTCGACTCCCCTTTTATGCAGCAGATCTTCGGCGCCAATTTCGGAATTTCGTATCCGCAGTTCCAGGGCATGTCGCTGGATAAACTCAAGACGCTTCACGTCTGGAAGCGCAAAATTCAATGGCTCACCTTCGACAACCTCCTGGCCGAGCCCCCGACCCCTCCCAAGACCGACGTCACTCCTGCCGAGGTCGCCACGGCCCAGGCCGCCGCACTCCAGCGGCAGCAGGACGTACTGCAACGCCAGATGCAGGCTCAATTCGATGCGCAGGGTGCCCAGCGAAAACAGTGGGAAGCGATCCCTCCCGATCCGTCCAACCCCAAAGGCGCCCTCCGCGCTCTCTGCGAAGCGGCCAAAAAAGACGACGTCAAAGCCGTCCGCCAGCGCCTCCGCGGCAACAATGACGATGAAAATAAATACCTCGATCTTTATGCCAGTATGATTACTGACCGCATCTTCATCCGTTCGACTTTCGTGGCCCGTTTCGGCGAAGGTAAAATCAACTCCCTCCCTTTGTCCGACCCTCTCTTTGCGCCCGATCTGGAACCCACATTTTCCTCGAATTGGCAAACACAGCCCGATGGCAGCCTGACCAGGGGCAGTCTCACCGTCAGCAAAGGCTCCGATGGCCAATACCAATTGAGCGTCAAAATCTCCGCTCCCAAGGGCTCCAGCTTTGACGCCCAGTTCAAGCCGTTCCTCGCCAGGCTCGAGCAAATCAAAAAGCTGCTGGCCGACAACCCGACGATGACGTTCGATCAACTGGAAAAAGCGGCCCAGAATCTGCCTAAATAATCCACTTCCTATAAGGCTCTGTCTTATTTACTCGGCGGCCGTACGAGTATTCGTGGAGGATGCCTTGGCCACTGTCGCGGCATTTGAGATGGATCAGGATCAATTGCTGGCCCGCTACGTTTCCGAGGGTTCATCGCAAGCCTACGAAGCCCTTGTGCGCCATTATGCCGATCTGGTCTACAACTCAGCCCGGCGGCAACTGGGCGATTCACATCTGGCCGAGGATGTGACTCAATCGGTTTTCATCCTGTTGACCCGCAAGGCCTCCCGCGTTCGCGGGCCGCTGGGAGGCTGGCTGGTTCGTGCGACGGTCTACGCCTGCCGCAACGCTCGCCGCGTCGAATACCGCCGTCAACTCCACGAAAGACGGGCAGCCCAAATGAAACACGAAGCCACCGCCTCTCCCCAACCCGCCGGGGACGATTATGCTCCTCTGCTCGACGAGGCATTCATCAAGCTCAGTTCCGCCGACCGCAACATCGTCACCCTGCGCTTCCTGATGGGCCACAATATCAAGGAGATCAGCGAACTCCTGGGCATCAGCGAATTGGCCGCCCGCAAGCGCATTGATCGTAGCGTCGTTCGGCTGCGCCAGATTCTCTCCGGCAAAATCGTCGCGCCCACGACCGCCGTCCTGGCAACGCAACTGGCAAACGGCCTGCCCCACGCCACGCCGCGGCAATTGCTGGAGACGATTATTTCCGCTCACGGTGTCGCCGCAAAAGGGGCCCTCGCTGGAATCATCACCCGCAAAACCGCCGCCTCTCTCGCGTGGGCCAAAGCAAAAATCGCAGCCATGCTGCTCGCGGTCACCGCCCTGGCGGGCGCCGGATCGGTCGCGGTCCTGCTCGTCGCCGATCATCAATCTCCTTCTCCCGCTCATGCCGCTCCGACTCCGTCGCGCGCTGGGATTTCGTCCCCCGCCACGCTGCCCGACGATTCCGCCGCTGGGGCAAATGCCCTTGAGCCCGGCGATATTCTTCTGGCCGCGCGCTGGGACGTGTTGCTCAACGACGAGGGACTGGATGCGATCAAACAGGTGCCCGCGCAATCGATCAAAACCAACAGCAAAGGCTACGACGCGATCCTGTGCAACGCCGACGCCATCCGCGCCGCGGTCCTTCAGGCAAAAGCCACCAACGGACTGGAAGGCCCCAACCAGGACATGGGCATCACCCAATCGTTCAGTGGAAAGTGGTGGATGCCGCAGATTTTATATTTCAACTATTGGCGGATGCGGAACGGATTGGCTATCAGCTTTAGAGGCACTGCGAAGGGCACGGAAGACTTCAGCGACGCCGGCAACCAGCGACTCCATTTAAAGATTCATTACGGGATCGATGGCCGCGTCGGCAAGCCGGATTCTGTCGTTGCGGATTCCAACGACCCCTTTCCAAGCTCGATTGAATATGTGGGGGATCTTGGCTCGGGCGATGCCGTCGCCTTTTTCAATACCGTCACCGGCCCCGCCGGAATTTCTTATCACCACCTGATCGTGTGGGAGGTTTTCGCCGCGGCGCCGCTGGAGATGCCTTATCTGAGAATTAATGGCTGCGATTGGTGGTGCGAAAATGGCCCCGAAAGGGTTCGCGCCATTTCCAACACCGCGGTCGTCTGGGCCGCCGGCTCCAAGCATCCCTATACGCAGGTCCCTGCAGATTTCCAAAAAACTCTCGACGATGGGACCGTGATTCGTCTGGTGGGCCTATGCCAGAATTTCAAATGGCCCTATTGCTGGTGGGATCCTCAGGGCCTTCCAGTCGCCCCGCCCGTATTCGGCGAGTCCATCGACGATTTTCGTGATGGCACCACACCGCTGCACGCCCTTATTGAAATGCGCTGTTCTCACGAAGTTGGCCTGCAGCAATATCCCACCGGGCATCCGCGCCCCGATAAGCTGATACCCGCCGGGGACTTCACTCAAATGGCCCGCGTTGATCTGAATAATTCCGACAAAGTCACCGCCGGCGCCGCCGTCGGCCCTTGGCGGCTGGTCGCCGAAATCGATCCCAACGGATCATTCGTCATCAGCGACGTTCATTATCAAGTCTCACAAGTGACCCCCGACGGCGACAAGGGATTTTATATTCAGGTCACCGCCGATCGCGACACCAGCGACGAAATCGTCCTTACCGCCGTCACCAAGGATGGCGCCGAAATCGATCCTCGCTATTTTCGTTCAATCGTCTTCGGATCATCCCAGGGGGTCAACGCCAGCATATACGACGGCATTTCTGTAAAAGACCTCAAATCGTTCCGCGTCTGGCAGCGCAAACGCCAATTCGTGACATTCGATCATCTGCCGACCCAACCCATCGCTATTCCCAAAACCGACGTCACCCCCGCCGAAGTCGCGGCGGCTCAAGCCCTCCTCGCGCAGCGCGAAAAACCCGCTCACCCATAGACGAAAAACGCGCGGAAAAAAGCCTATGCTTTCTTCTCACGTTTTCACGTCTTCACGTTTTCAGTCTTTTGAACTCACGCCACTTTGCACAAATCGGGTTCCGGCACATTCGCCAGCTCGACGTTGCGGCGTGAAACCTTACGGTAACCCAGTTGCTGGATCACTTCCAGCACCTCGGTCCAGGTGGGATACAAACGCTTGTTGACCTTCTTGTACGCTTCGATCGCCATCACAAATTCAAATTGCTCGGCGGTCATTTCACCCTCTTCAGCGGCGCGGCGGTCATCCGCCCGGCGGCGGCCCGGCCCGCGGCGGCGTTCCAGACCCGTGGCCGCACGCCTCTCGCCAACCCGGCGCTCGGGGCCGGCATGGTTGGATTCTTCAGCAAGCCGCCGTTCCTGTCCGGCTCGCCGGTCCAGGAGGTTTTGACGACGATCCGGCCCGCCCGAGTGGCGATGCTCTTTGCCGTCGGAACATCCACACGATGCCTCGCCGCAGCAGCCTTCTGCTTTTACAGGCAAAGTCTTACTTCCCGAATTAGCCGGATTTTGCATGATAATCCTCATCCCCTCCATCGAATCGGGCCGCCCCCTACTTTAAGGGTTTAATACGATGTTAATTTGGGCAGCTCGGAGGGGCGTTAATGCCCATTATTCGCCGAAATTCTGGGTATCGAGTTGGTCGATTACTTCAAGGATGTGTTCGCACGATTCTTCGATCAGGCACAAGGTCAATACAGCGTCGTTCTTGGAAATACCCGCCTTGAGAAGGCCGGTAATCCTCCGCAAACGCTGAAATCGGTCTTCCAGGTCCTGCTGAAGCTGCGAAATATCGGGCATTGTGCTCGTGAGATACATTACGTTTTTGCTCGAAAGCAAGGGAAACCCCCTTTTCAGGTCCGAAAAGGCTTATTCTCTGGCGTCGAAGGCGGTTTGTCTTCCTTCGTGCATCCTATTTGTGATATAAATGCTTATGGACGAGGAACGGAGTCTATCATCATATCCGGGCGGGTCCTCCTCTCGCCGGTTAGGGTATCGTCCACGCCAAGAAGCAGCTTGAAGGTTCTGAGGCACCGATGAAAAAAATCGGCATTCTGGTTGTCGCTTACAACGCCCAAAACACGCTCCGGAGCGTTCTACAGCGCATACCCCCACAGGTCAGCCAGAAAATCGAGGAGATTTTCGTCTTCGACGACGCCAGCCAGGATGAGACCTTTAAAGTCGGCATGGAGTGCAAAGAGGAGCTTCATGAAGGCAAACTGATTGTCTTCCGCAACCCGGTCAACCTGATGTACGGGGGCAACCAGCGCAAGGGGTATCAATACGCCATGGAACGCGGCCTGGACATCGTCGTGCTGCTGCACGGCGACGGACAATACGCGCCCGAAGTGATGCAGGAGCTTTTGACGCCCCTGGAAAATGGGCAGGCCGATATGGTCATGGGCTCCCGCATGATGGTCAAAGGGGCCGCGCTCCGCGGGAACATGCCGATGTACAAATACGTCGGCAACCGGATCCTCACGACGATCGAGAACACGCTGATCGGCACGCGGCTGACCGAATTCCATTCCGGGTACCGCGCGTATTCGGTGGCGGCGCTGAAGTCGATTCCGCTGGATTCCATGACGACCAACTGGCACTTCGACACGCAGATCATCCTGGAATTTCTGAGGATGGGCGGGCGCATCCAGGAAGTTCCGATTCCGACGTATTACGGGGACGAGATTTGCTACGTGAACGGGATTCCGTACGCTTGGAACTGCGTACGCGAGACGTTGAAATACGCCCTTCGTCACCGTTGGAGACCGCATGCCGCACTACCGGCTGCACCGCGACCCCAGGAGTAGTCATCAGCGAATATCAAGCCGCGTGCGCGAGCTGGGCCAAAGTCCCGTGCTGGACGTGGGAGCGGCGTCGGGAATGCTCGGCCAGCTCCTTGCCGACAGCGGCCTGACCGTCGACGCCGTCGAGCCCAACCCCGATTGGGCCGCCCAGTGCAAACCCCATTACCGCAACGTGCTGGTCGGCACCATCGAGCAGGCACAGGTGCCCGACGAGAAATACCGGGTGATCGTCTGCGCGGATGTGCTGGAGCATACGCCCGATCCGGTTTCGGTGCTGACCAAGCTGCATTCCGTCGCCGCGCCCGACGCGGTGTATCTGCTCTCACTTCCCAACGTCGCGCACCTGGCGGTGCGAATGATGCTCCTCTTTGGCAAATTTCCCAAAATGGAGCGGGGGATTCTGGACAAGACGCACCTGCAGTTTTACACGCGTACGACCGCTGGGCAGATGCTGGCAACTGCGGGGCTGCGAATCCGGAAGGTCTGGGCGACCGGCGTTCCGCTGGATGAGGTCTGGAAAAGCGGGGAGGGAAACCTGATCTACAACGCCATGATGAAAACCCAGCACGCCTTCGTTGCCCTGCTTCCCCGCCTTTTCGCCATGCAATTCATTTTCGAAGCGGTTCGAGCCGATTCGGGGGCAGCACGATGACCGACCTCCCGGCTCCCACTCAACCCGCCAAAGACCGCCCCATTGTCGCGCTGGGAATGCTCCTCGCCGCCATGCTGATCGGATGGTCCATCGACCGCTACAACGGCAATTACGGCCCCGATAGTGAAGCCCTTTTATGGCTCACCGGTGGCCTGCTCATCGCCTTCGGTTGTGTTTTTCTCAAGCCGGATCCGAAGCTCGACTCGATCATCACCCGCCGCCTCTCCCTGGCCATGGTGCTCGCGATTGTCTTCGAAGGAGCCACCCTGCTTCACGAAGCCTTCGGCCCACGCGATGTCGGTTACGACGTGGAAATCCCCGAGAAGGCGGCCATCGCGCTGGGCGTGGCAACCATCTTTGGTGTGTTCCAGACCATTCGCCGACGAGCGCTGCGATGGGTCATATTCGCCGCGATGCTGATCGCCTATTTCGCCGCCGCGTGTTTGTACATGCACGCCAAGTGGAACCAAGGGATCGATGTGTTGATGTTCCAGGAGAACAGCGCCGGGGCTCTGGCGCACGCCCGGAACCCATATGCGATCCGCTTCCCCAACGTTTACGGGCACAACACGCCTTTCTACGGCCCGGGCGTCGTGGACGAGAACAATCAACTGACCTACGGCTTCCCGTATCCACCGCTCAGTTTTCTCATGGTCATGCCGGCTTACCTGATCACCGGCAACATCCGCCACGCGGACATCGTGGCGATCGCGTTGTCGGCGGTTTTGATGGCGCTGGCGCGGCCGGGGAAATGGGGAGCGTTGGCGGCGGCGATTTTTCTGCTCACATTGCGCGGATTTTATGTGATTACGCTGGCGTGGACCGAGCCGCTGTTGACGCTGACATTTTCGCTGGCGATGTTCTGCGCGTGCCGGTGGCCCAGGGCGATGCCGTGGATGCTGGGACTTTATTTCGCGACCAAGCAGTACACGGTCCTCTCCGTGCCGACGATCTGGCTATTGGCCGATGGCCCGCACCCCTGGAAGCAGGCTTGGGACATCGCGTGGAAAGCGGGGATGGTCGTGGCGGCGACGATTGCGCCGTTTTTTCTGTGGAACCCGCATGAGTTCATTCGGGCGGTGGTGATGTGGCAGCTTGTGCAGCCGTTTCGGATCGATGCGCTGAGCTATCTGGTATGGATTTACAAGAATTATAACGGGTACAAGCCACCGATCTGGGCGCCGTTGATGGCGGTGGTTCCGGCGGCGGCGATCGCTTTGAAAAAATGCGCCCGTACTCCCGCCGGCTTTGCGGCAGCAGTCACCCTCATCAACCTCGCGTTCTTTGCGTTCAATAAGCAGGCGTTTTGCAATTATTACTTTTTTGTCATCGCGACGGGGTGCTGGGCAATAGCGGCAATGAAGGTCGAAAAGGCCGCGTGAAATCCCGGATTTGGGAAAAAGTTGGGGGAGGGGTCAAAAGGGAGGAAGGAACAGGGATTGGATTTGTAGAGTCTGGGTTTGACAGGGGTTAGATCAAAAAATAAAAACTTTCACCCCCCAGCCTTATATATAGAGGAGGTGCGCGCGGAGGGTGGCGGGATGGATTGGTTTGGGGGCGGGGAGGTGTTTTGGGGTTTTAGAGCATTTTGCGATTTCATATAGCGTACCCGCAGTTTGAGAAGAAGCCG
>CAZCKE010000205.1:0-7475 GCA_964499005.1 uncultured Tepidisphaeraceae bacterium | reverse complement strand
CCCGCCGTCCCCACATCCACCGCCCCCACCCCCTCCGCCTCCGCCGAATCCACCGCCGCCACCGCCTCCGCCCCCTCCTCCAGCACCGCCACCCCCGCCGCCTTGATTATTTTGTCCCATTGCCGGTATCGCCAAGGCCCCGAAGGCCAGCAACGCCACCAGCACGCTGAATCGTTTCCACGCCGACATAACTCTGCTCCTTTCGCAGAAAGGTAAACACCGCGACTTTTCCTTCACATCGATTTATTCCCCTCGGTTACGCCCGGAGGATTCGCTGTATCGTTTTTCACTGAGGCCGGCTGTGTCGAGGGCATCGTTGTCCCGCGCCGCTCGCGCATTTTGGCCGCCATGTCGTCCCATATTTTTTTCTGATCATCCGTCAGAAGGGCTCTGCTGCGCTGATTATTGTCGTCGATCAGACTTTGACGTTCCTTATCCAGTCCCTCGCGCTGGCTTCGGTAGTCCGCTATGATCTTGTCATACATCGCCAACTGCGGTCCGTTGAGTAAGCCGCGAGTGGCCGAGTCGCGATCCTTGTCCATCGCTCGCCGGCGCTCGCCAAATTTGCGCATCGTCTGCGGCAAATCTTTCCAGATCACATCCATCTGTTTTTGCTGGTCGGGTGTGAGGCCCAGGTCTTGGGTCCACGAAGCGGGCCCTGCGCGTAGTCCACGCCGCTCCACGTGTTCCTCGGGTTCATTCGAAAGCCGGGCAGAAAGCCGGCCTACCGTCAGCCCAGCGCCCAGCACCAAGATCACCGTCCACACCAAGACGAGTTTTCTATGCATATTGGCCTCTGATCGCTCGTTACCGACCCGAATCCTGAACGCTGGCCAGATACCACGCCGCTGCTGGCGTGTTCGTATCCAGCGAAGACGATTCCGTGTAACTCGCCACCGCCACGTCCACCCAGGGCGGTGTCGCAATCGGTGTCTGCGCCGTCATTGCGGGCGCTTGCGGCGATTTGATTTGCATCAGCCATGCTCCGGATGCCACCAGCACCATCGCCGCCATCGCGCTGACCCAGCGGGCCGCTCGCAGCACACCCAGATCCAAAGTTTTCTCCGTCGTCTTGGCGTACAGCCGATGCAGCGACATCTGTGACAACCCTAGCGATGGCGAATCCGCCCCTTCGGCGAACCACTGCGACATCGAACGCAATTGCGCCAGCTCCGCCGCGCAGGCGGGGCACTGGCGAATGTGCTCTTCGACGGTCGTGGCCCGCGCCGCGTCCAATTGCCCATCGTGATAAGCGCCGACGTCTTGAAGGTGTTTGCAGTTTTCCATGGCTCATCCCGCTGTTACGAATAGGACTTCAATTTCTCCCTCAACTCGCTCCGGGCTCGGTGCAGCCGCGATTCAATCGTCCCGCGCGGCACATCCAGCGCCTCGGCCATCTCCTCGTACGACATCTGCTCAAACTCTCGTAGTGCAAGCACTTCGCGATGCTCCGGCGACAGCAACTGCAACGCCGCCGCAATATCCATCCTCGAAGCCGCTTTCGCCGCGTTATCGGACCCGCCTGTCGGCATCGCCAAGGGCAATGGCTCCGTCCGCTTTCGGCTCCGTCTCCATTTAGCCGCCTGAAGGATCAGGATTCGCGTCAGCCACGTCTTGACCGAGGAGCGTCCCTGAAATCCCTTGGTGCCTTCAAAGGCCCCGACCATCGTCTCCTGCAGCACGTCTCCACCGTCCGCGGCGTTGCTAACCAGGGATACAGCAAGACGATACAATCGCGGAGCATGCCGATCGACCAGCTCCTTGAACGCTTTCGAATCGCCCGCCGCTACGCGACGAAGCAATCCAATGTCGTCCACTTCTGGGCGATGTTCCTGCACGCGCGATGCCTCCCGGATACCGATCTCTAGCAGCTGTGGTTCCATTGGGCAGCGCGCTGGGCGTAAGGAACCTTGTACGCACCTATAGTTGCGCGCCAGACTGGTTTTCTTCCCTCAAATCCTGATCTTACCTAAACTTTCCGAACGCCCAAAAGAAGGGAACTTTTAGGGGTCTCCATATATGAAATCAACCGTTGATGAAATCCGCATGGGATTTGACGGTGATGTCGAGCGTTTCTCCTCCCTGGAAACCGGCCAATCCGCCACGATTGATGCCCCCTGGTCCTCGATCTGATCACCCCCGCCGCCTCTGCTGTCACTCCCAAGGCTAGACGGCTCCTGGATGTCGGCTGCGGGGCCGGCAATTACAGCCTTAAGATGCTTCAGAATCTCCCCAACCTCGATGTTACCTTGATCGACCTGAGCCGCCCTATGCTCGACCGCGCCCACCAGCGCGTCTCAGCCGCCACGCGCGGAAAGGTGGCCGCCATCCAGTCCGACATCCGCGAGATCGACTTAGGGGAGGCCCAATTCGACCTTATTCTCGCCGCTGCCGTCCTCCATCATCTGCGCACTGATGACCAGTGGCACAGCGTCTTTGCCAAATTCCATCGCGCCTTGTCCCCTGGCGGATCGATCTGGATCTCCGACATGGTCGACCACACGTTCCCTGCTGTCCAAGCCCAGATGTTCGCCCGCTACGGCGAATACCTCAAAGGCCTCAAAGGCGACCAGTACCGCCAAACCGTTTTCGATTACGTCGAGAAGGAGGACACGCCGAGGTCGGTCATCTATCAGTTGGATATGCTACGAAAGGTCGGATTCCGCGATTTCGATATTCTGCACAAGAACAGCGTCTTCGCGGCGTTTGGGGCTGTAAAGTAGTTTTATTCCCCCTGCGCTTTAGCCCCTTCGGTCAGAATCGTCAGTCGGTTGTCCTTCATCTGTGCGATCCCGCCCTGGATCGCGTACATTCGCTTCTCGCCCGATGGCAGGTCCAGCCGCAACGGCCCCTTCGCCAGCCGTGCCAGTAGCGGAGCTCGATTGGTCAGAATTCCCAACAACCCATCCGACGCGGGGATGATCGCCTGTGTCAGCGGCTCATCGAATATCTGCTGCTCCGGCGTCACAACTGTGCATTTGAATGCCATGGCGAAAGTGTAAAGGCCGCCGCTTTAAGGGTCAAATCACCGGAAATAGCATTGCACTTCCCTCGATCCGGTGTAAAAATCGCTCTCGAACCAATGCCTCAAGCGATTCGCGTCACCATCAACGGCCAACCCCATCAAATCGCCGCCGATCCCGCGCGGCCTCTACTCGAAATTCTCCGCGAAGACCTCCACCTGACCGGTACCCATTTCGGCTGCGGGCAAGGCGATTGCGGCGCCTGCTCCGTCCTCCTCGACGGCAAAAGAATCTTTTCCTGCTCTACCCCCATCGGCGATCTCGACGGCAAGTCGATCACGACTATCGAAGGTCTCTCCCAAGGCGAGCAACTTCACCCCGTCCAGCAAGCTTTCCTCGACGAAGGCGCTTATCAGTGCGGCTACTGCGTCTCCGGCATGATCATGAATGCCGTCGCGCTCCTGAACGAAAATCCTCATCCCACCGATGCACAGATCAAACAAGCGATGAACGGCAATCTCTGCCGCTGCTGCGGTTACGCCAAAATCGTCGGTGCCGTTCGTAGAGTCTCCACGAAAGCCATGGCAGCGGGGCGCCCATGACGACTCTCACACAAAAATCCCCGCGCTTCTCGCGACGCGAGTTTATCCAAGTCCTCGGCGCCGGCCTGCTGATTGCCGTCAGCGATCGCGATCTCTTTGCGCAAGTGGAAACCGGCGCTCCCGGCGGACGCCGGCGCGGACCGGCCAATGTGTCTGTCTCATCGCGTCTTCACATCGGCAAAGACGGCATCATCACCGTCATGACCGGCAAGGTCGAGTGCGGGCAAGGCGCCCGCGCCCAGATCACCCAGGTCGCCGCCGAGGAATTACGCGTCAACCCGGACCAGATTCGGCTGATCATGGCTGATACCGCGCTCGTTCCGGATGATGGCCCCAGTTTCGGGAGTCAAACGACTCCCAACACGCTTCCGCGCATTCGCCAGGGAACCGCCGCCGCGCGGCAAGCGCTGATCGCCATCGCCGCGCAAAAGTGGGCGGTGGATGCGTCAACACTCGACGCCCGCGATGGGAATATCGCCGATGCCGCGGGACAGCGAAAAATTTCTTATGCCGATCTTGTCGGCGACGATTCCAAAGTGGCTTTCGATCGCGCCAAACCTGCCGGGCAAGTGACGATCACCCCGGTCGATCAGTGGAAAGTTACCGGCACATCCTTTAAACGCCCCGATGCGCGCGATCTCGTGACCGGCCGCCATCAATATCCCTCCGATATTGTCCGCCCCGGCATGTTGTACGCGAAAATCCTTCGCCCCCCGGCCTTTTCGGCGCATCTGACCAAAATCGATCTCTCCGCCGCCCAATCGATGCCCAATGTCTTCGTCACGCACGATGGAGATTTTGTCGCCGTCGCCGCGCCCAGCAGCTTTGCCGCTCAACAAGCCATCGACGCGCTGGAAAAAACTGCCCAGTGGCAGCGCACGCCCCAAATTTCCAACACCGAACTTTTCGAATCCCTCAAATCCAACGCCCGCGGCGGCGTCCCCAAAAATCCCCTCGCCGACGCCATCGCCTCCGCTCCCAAATCCCTCAAGCGACAATACAACGTCAACTACATCCAGCATGCTCCCCTCGAGCCCCGCGCGGCGGTCGCCGAATGGCAAGACGGTTCCCTCACCGTCTGGACCGGCTCGCAAAATCCCTTCGGCGTCCGCACCGAACTCCAACGCAAATTTAATCTCTCCCCCGATCAGGTCCGCGTCATCATCCCCGATTTCGGCGGCGGGTTTGGCGGCAAGCACACCGGCGAAGCCGCCATCGAGGCCGCCACTATCGCCAAAGCCGCCGGCAAACCCGTCTGGCTTCGCTGGACCCGTCAGGAAGAATTCACCTGGGCCTATTTCCGTCCTGCCGGCGTCATCCTCGCCGAAGCTTCGCTCGACGATAAGGACGCTCTCGCCGACTGGTTTTTCATCAACATCAATTCCGGCGGCTCCGGCGTCGCCACTCCCTATCGCAGCAACAACATCTGCCGCACGATTCCCTCGCGCGAGCCGCTGCGCCAAGGCTCCTATCGCGGTCTGGCCATCACCGCCAACAATTTCGCTCGCGAATGCTTCATCGACGAATTGGCCTCCATCGCCGGCGCCGATCCGCTCGCCTTCCGTCTCTCCCATCTCGACGGCACGCAAAACGATCGTCTCCGCGCCGCCCTTCAGACCGCCGCCGAAAAATTCAATTTCGCCGACCAATACAAAACCAAACAGCCCAACATCGGCGTCGGCCTCGCCTGCGGAACCGAGAAGGGGAGCTACGTCGCCGCCTGCGCCGCCGTCGAAATCGATCCCGCCTCCAAAACCATCTCTGTCCGCAAAATCGTCCAGGCCTTCGATTGCGGCGCCATCGTCAACCCGGCCGGCCTCATGTCCCAGGTCCAAGGCGCCATCGTCATGGGCCTCGGCGGCGCGCTCCGCGAAGCCGTCCAATTCAAGGACGGCGTCATCACCAACCCCTCCTTCGCCGATTATCTGGTCCCTCGTTTTGCCGACCTCCCCGAGTTGGAAATCCATCTCCTGGACCACCGCGAAATCCCCAGCGCCGGCGCCGGCGAAACCCCCATCATGGCCGTCGCACCCGCCATCGCCAACGCCGTCTTCCACGCCTCCGGCCAACGCCTCCACGAAATGCCCCTCCGCTCCTCATAATTTGGCGCGCAAGGACATGTTGGCAGGGGAATACACCAATCTCACAGCTGCCCAATCCATTCAAATAGAGGCGACGACCCTATGGAATATGCAGAGAGGTCAAAAAACCAATGATGATCAGTGTCCATGCTGCAACAGCGACGAGCCCTGTCATTGCGAGAATGCGTCCGCGTGGACTCTGAGGATTCCCCAACTGAAAGAACGTGAACCCGCAATACGCTGCGAGGACCACCCCGCATATTGCAACAATGATTTCGCCAACATCCAGAGCGGCAAAGCCGCAAGCCATCATGGGAAGATAAGCAAGAACTAACCAGATGGAGCCCGTACACAAGCCGGCGATCAAGGCGAAGACGGCCGCCCCGCTGATTGGTCGCGGTTTGTCATACAGCGGATTGGCGTAGTCGAGCGGATTGGGCGATGTCACAATCGATCCTCCTTCGGCATTAAATTGTTATTATTTACTAACTTTAATGGTACCCATGAATTTAGTTCAAGGCAATCTCGCAGGCTAGGAAAACCGTGCGGCGCGACCAGCGGATCGGCCGCATTTTTATCGCCTGCTGGACGGTGAGGGGGAAGGGAAAGTGGGTGGAGGGGTTGCAGGGGAGGCGGGAGAGAACACTTGGGGCCTGATGGCTTCTCTCCCACCTCCCTGCTCTGCATCTGGTTCCTCTCTGTTCCGTTCCAAAATCTCGGGCCCACAACGCTGAAAGCTCTTTTGCATGCCACGCCAATCGTAAACAGAACCTCCTCAATGGTGGCCCGGAGCTTCACAAACCCCGAAAATACCCCCATTTTCGCATTGCCAACCCCCAAAACCCCGCTATGATGATCTCAGTGGCTCAACTGACCACCGCGCGAACCGCGCGGTGGTTCGCATTTGGGGCGGTGCTTCTCCGTTTTTGGAATACCCCGCCCGCCTCGTGCGTTCCATTCCCGGGCAGCCGTACGTTGTGCACTTTGTAGCCTCCAGGAGTCATCATGCAGTTCGTCAGTGCGGATGAAAAAGTCGCCCTCGAGAAAAAACGCGAGGAGCTCTATAAGGCTCAGCTCGACGTTCAGGAGCGCATCCGCAAGGCCGCCAGCCTCGGCGACCTCTCTGAAAATGCCGAATACCATTTCGCCAAGGAAGAAAATCGCTCCATCCAGCGTCAGCTTGCCGAGCTCGAAGCCAAGCTCAAGAACGTCTCGGTCGTCTCCAACGAGGATGTCCCCGACAACGTCGTCTTCATCGGCCACACCGTCAAGCTCCTGGACCTCGACGACGAATCCGAGCAACTGGTCCGCATCGTCGGCGAAGCCACCCCCGGTTCCGGCGACGACGTCCTCCCCGTCTCCGTCAACAGCCCCATGGGCGAGGCCCTCATCAAAGCCCGCGTCGGCGATACCGTCAAAGTCCGCGCCCCCCGCGGCACCATGGAATTCAAAATCCTCGAAATCCTCGATTAATCCTATCGCCTGGTACCCCGGGGAGATCGTTCAGGGTGAAGGGCAATTCGGTAACGTGAGGAGCGTATCAAATCGCTTGCATGCACAGGGCCTGTCGAAGTGCGACGCGTTTCCCCTTGCGTTATAATATTTCTTGTCGACCGCCGCGATAGCTCAATTGGCAGAGCACCGGTTTTGTAAACCGGCGGTTACCAGTTCAACTCTGGTTCGCGGCTTTCCACCTCCCAATCCAAGTTCAAAGATCCCCAAGCTTCTCTCTCATTTTTTTTACCGCTTCCCAGGTCGTTTTGGCCGCTTCCGCCGGCCTTTAAGTTTTAAGCCGGTTCCTGAATACCTCCCCTTACACGTGGCCGTCC
>CAZCKE010000204.1:6587-7480 GCA_964499005.1 uncultured Tepidisphaeraceae bacterium | reverse complement strand
TTCTTCGAGGAAAATTGGCAAATTCTTGTCCCGGGTCCGGCGGCTTTTCCTCACCGCCGGACGGAAAGGTGAACGATTCCTCCGCCTTGCGCAGCGCCCGGAAGCGCTGCATGTTGAAGATGAACACGAAAATCGCCGGCGGATTCGACGCGTCCTCCTCCCGCCGTTTTTCCATCTCCACCGCCAGTTCATGGATTGCCGCCGGCACCGCGCGGTACTCGATGTTCTTGGTCTCGTTCGGCAGCGCCGCCGCCGCTTTCCCCAACGCCCCAAACGACGGCGAATCCGTCGGGCTCCCGTCCAGCAGCACAAAGCTCGCCGCCGACGGCGGAAGCTGCGACGCCAGCCCGATCATCGACTGGCCCATCATCGCCAGCGCCGCCTCTTCGTTCTGACCGATCATCAGAACGTTCGCCCCGCTCTGGCGGCGAAACGCGATTGCCGTCGGATTCTTGATCGCCACCGGATCGCCCAGCCATGCGACGGGGCTTCCGCCAGCCGCGGCATATTTCGACGATTTGAGCATTCCCGTGAGCAAATGATTCCGTCGATAGTCCGCCGGAGCGTTGCCTTCAAACACAATGGGCAGCGGCGCGGAAATCCCCGTCACCTGCACCTTTTCATTCACGGCGTCCAGATAGACATCCCGGCGCTCGTCCGGCAGCCAGGCCACCTGGAATGGGCTGTTCCCCTCGACCAATCCGCCCGCGTCATTGTAGATCGCCTCGCCGGGCCGCGACAGCAATCGCGCCGCCGAGTTGCCGTCCCCCAGGATCATCTGTGAATCCGCCTCGCTGGTCTGAAGCGCGATGCGAACCGCGATCTGCCCGATCGTGCTGCGCGACAACCCCGACGACCCGCCGATCGTCTGCGATCCCAGCAGCACGTGAATT
>CAZCKE010000204.1:0-6577 GCA_964499005.1 uncultured Tepidisphaeraceae bacterium | reverse complement strand
GCGGCGAATGGCCGCTCCCGCATTTATCGCCTCGACAAACAGCCTGGAACCCCTCTAAGAATAAGTCCAAGAGGTTAGAACCAAAAAGCCCTCTGGGGGCGCGGGGAGAGTCGGAGCGATGGACTACGAAGCGTTTTTTACTGGCGCGCTTGCTCAGCTGCACAATGAACGGCGCTACCGGGTGTTTGCCGATCTCGAACGGCGCTGCCCGATCGTGCTCGGCGACAACCCCGACGACCCCCCGATCGTCTGCGATCCCAGCAGCACGTGAATTCCGAACGCACGGCCCTGACGCACCAAGCGGTCCAAAAGCCCGCTCGCATCCTGCGCCAGCTTGTCGTCGTCGCTGAAAAATTCCTGGAATTCGTCGATGATCAGGAGCGTCCGGGGCATTTTGGTATTCGTTGCCGCGCGATAGCTGGCCAGGTCCTGCACCTCCGCCTTGCGGAACAACTCACCGCGCCGCGCCAGCTCCGCGTCGATCCTCTGCAAAACGCTCAGCCCAAATTCCCGGTCGCTCTCCACCGCGATCGCCCGCGCGTGCGGCAGCATGTGCGCGGCATACGTCTTGAATTCAACGCCCTTTTTGAAGTCGATCAAATACAGCTCGACCTCTTCCGGCGAATACCACATCGCCAGATTCGCGATCAGCGCGTGCAGCATTGTCGATTTACCCGAACCGGTCTTGCCGGCCACCAGCGCGTGCTGCGCGACGCCCTTGCCCAGCCGGAAGCTCTGCAATCGCGTCGCCCCGCAGCGGCCGATCGCCACCTGAAGGTCCGATGCGCTCTTCTGCGTCCAGAACTGCTCGGGCTTTGGCGCGATCGTGTCGAACGGCACCTCCACGCGATTGGCTTCCCGAGCCCGCTTGCCCACCTGGTGCATGATCTTGGTCAGCTCGTCCTCTTCCGGCGGAGCATCCAGCGTCAAGGGGAACCGGCGGAACACCTCGTCCCGCCATACGAATCGCCCATCCTCAAAAGCCAGGTTGATGCTGTGCGCCTGCACGTCCTCGACGGAAGTACTGCCGCCGCTCGAGTTGATTCGAGTGTCGCGCATGATCAGCGTGTATACGCCGCACCGCGATCCCGTCGTCGCGATGCTGCTCAGACGCCGGAACGCCTCGTCGCTGAAATTCTGCGGAAAATCCGACACGATCAGAAACCGGTACGGCTCGGCCAATTCGCCCGCCTGCGCGTTATAATCGTCGATCGTCGCGAATTCATTGCGCAGATATTTCTGAATGACCGTCTCCATGTGCTCGGTCAGGTTCTCCAGGCGCTGATTGATCTGGTCTTCTTCCGTCCAAATGCGGCCGCCAACCAGGGCCTCGTCGTAATCCGCCAGGTGCATGAACCCCGAAAAATTCTGCCCCAATCCCACCGGATCGATCAGCGTGAATCGCACGCGCCCCGGCGGCAGGCACGTCAACAGCCGCGCCATCATCATCTGCATCGCCGCGATCGACGGCGCCCGCCCCACCCGGTCGGTATGAATCAGCATCGACGCCTGACGCGGGAACGCAAACAACGCCGGCACCATAAACGTCTCCGGCAGCGGGAGCGTAAACGGATTGTCCTTGGCCACGTCCGCCACGATCGTCTTCAGGTCGATCTTCATCTGCCCGAACGGCACCGTCGCCGGGAATTTTGTCGGCGGCTTCCATGCATTCCAACTCGGGTCGTTCCACGGAACAACCTTGTTTTCGCCTTCTTGGATCGGCTCCTGAATGTGCGCCAGCCCGTCCTTCCATTTCTTCTCCAGGGCAGCCCGATCCGCCGCAAACTGTTTTTGAATTGCCGCCTTTCGCTCTGCCGCGCGTTGATCGATCTTGGCAAATTCCGCTTCGTATCGCTGCTTGACCTCCGCCGTCTTATTCTCGCGCCACTCTTCCACTTCTTTCAACCCGCTGTCGCGCTGCTGCTCATTTTCCGATGTCTTGGTCGTCAGCGTTGTCTTGGCCGTCTGGAGGGTCTTCTCTTTCTTCTGTTTTGCCCGCTCCAGCGCCGGCGCCGCCTTATCGCGCGCCAGCAGCGCCTCGGCCTTCTGTTGCCGCCGCGCCTTGGACACCTCCATCGACTGCTGGTCCTTGGCCCGCGCCAGCATGTTGTCATTGCCGATGCGCGCCGCGTCCAGAGCCCGCCGCAGCGGCACGAAGGTTGTTGCCACCTGCTTCTTGGCCATCGAGCGCATCACCAGGATTCCCACCGTCGCCAAGATCCCCGCCGCCCCCAGTGAAATCCCCAGTTCCATCAACTGAGGCTGCATGGTCTGCTTGATCGCCTGCGGCGCCACCACCGCAACGATCAACAGCAAAAACACCGCCAGATAAGGCCTGGCCCCCACGAGGAGATTCGGAACCGTCAGCGCTGCCAACTTCTTGAGCTGTTCCTCAATCGTGTCGCGATGCCTCGCAAACGACGCGATCGGGTCTTCCGTCTCTTCCGCCGCTTTGATGGTCGCAAGCGGTTCCCCCGGAGGCGCCGGCTGGCCATACCGTTCCAGCAGCGACTGCGCGTCCTTCTCCTTCCCCTCCAAATATTCCTTTTGGTTCAGGAACGTTTCATTCGCCTTCTTCAGATCTTCCGCCGCCTTCCCTTCCGCCGCTTCCTGAACGCTCTCCGAAAGCCACACCGCCTGCTCGTACGATTGCTTGATGTCCCGCTGCGCCCGCTCGCTTTCTGTCGCCGCGCGGCTCTTGGTTTCCTCGTCGCGCTCCTTGAGCACCTGCGCAACCTGCCGGTATCGCGAATCGATCTCTTTCTGCCTCTCCTCGTATTTCTGCGCGATTTGATCCTGAAGCCCTTTGTAATTCCGCTCCAGATCGGCATGCCCCCGCTGCGCTTTGGTGTTGTTCTCCGCCGTCGACTTCTGCAACTGGACGGCCACCCGCGTTTCCTGGTTCGCGCACTGCGTCGTCAGCGTCACCAGTTCCTGAAGCGCCCACCGCTGCAAATCCCGATGCGATTGCGGCCCCTGCGGCTCCCCGTCCTCCCCATCCCCGTTCGATCCCTCACCGGTTGTCGCGCCCGGACCTCCGGGCCCTGACGGCGAACCATTCCCGTCACCCTTCCCGTCCGATTCCGTGTCCATCCGGGACAGCAGCAGATCGTCCTCAAAAGGGCGTTGTGCCAAAAAATCAGGTTCCATCACTTAATAACCTCAATACCGCGACATCCCACTCGTGGCCCCGATTCACTTCCGGAGACCACATCAATCCACCATCGCATCTACGTGCAATCTCGCTTGATCTGCATCAGAATCTGCGCCATCCCATCCATGGCGCTCACCGCCTGCCGCGAATCCAGCTCCAGCGGGATCAAATGCTTGGCCTCAAACGCGTGGCTGCTCGCGTCGTCCCAGTCCGATCGCGTTTCGTTCCAGCGCGTATGCAAATCCTTGATCGATTTGCCTATCCGCGCTCGCCCTTCAAACATGCCCATGATTTCAGCCCCAATCCGTCGTCAGAGTTAAAAACCGCTGCTACTTCTTCGCTGATCCGCCGCTCGCTTGCCAAACAGTTTCATCGTGCTGGTTCCACACCGATGCGACCCCCTCGGCGTTAAATACCACCAGCCATCCCATCGGCAGGTTCAGCAATTCCGCGATATCCGGCCTTGCTGACCTCAAATCTCCCGCTTTCATCTTATAGTATACCTCGGTCCCTTTGCTATCCGGAGATCCCATAAACCATGTCGGGTTGGGCGACTCGGGCGTCCCCACCCTCACCAGATAAACGTCCTTAGCCCTCAGGACCGATTCACCTAACATCACTTGTTCCCCATCCGCCGTCGAAAAACTCCCCTGCGAGAGCGCCCCCATCGCCGGCCTCTGCTCTGGCGGAACCTGCCCAAAACTTAACTTCAGCGTAAACAATTCCACATCTTCCGCCTTCCCCAACTGCTCCGCCGGCGGAACGCGCTTGCGAAGCCCCGCCGATTCGCTCCTCGATCCCGCCGGCCGCGGCGCCTCGTCCGGCGCCCGCGACATGGCGCCCGCGGACCCTTCCGATCCATACGCTCCCGCTCCCACCGCTTCTCCCATCGCTGTTTCCGGAACCGCAACCCCCAACCCCACGTACTTTTCCAACATCTCGATCGTCACTCCCAGATGGGCCACCGCCTGCGGAATCCCCGCGTTCACATCGTTGGTGAATCGCGCCACGCCGCCCCGATACAGCGTCACTTCTTTCCCAAGCCGCCGGATCCATCCTTTTACATTCGCCAATTTCTGCTGTGCCTCGACCAGATTCTTTTTCGCCGCCTGCACCGCTTTCATCTCATCCACCGCCGAAGGCGTCGAACCGCTCGAATCCTTGTACAACCGCTTGAAACGCAGCGCCTCTTCCGCCTTGGCCAACGCTTCCTGCCGCTTCTTCAACTGCCCCTGCCAGAAATTCGTCTGCTCCCCTTCCAGCCAGCTCAAAGTCCGGTTGATGTCCGACTCCGCTTCCGTCATGGCTGTCGATGCCGATTCCTGGAATTTCACCATGTAAGCGCGAAACTCTTTAATGGAGTCGATCGACTGAACTTTTGCCGATGTGGACATACTCGCCTCACCGCTGCTTCAGATATTCCTCGATCGCGTTCGCCTTCTTGCCCAGAAACTGCACGTGGGCGTGCGAGTTCTCCAGAAACGTCGCAATCGCCTTGACCGTCTGCTCGAAAGCCTCCGTGAATTTCCGCTGCTCCTGGTCACGCCAGGTCGACTCCAGGCTCCTCAGCTTCGCGTTCACGCTCTGCACCAGTCCTCCCAGTTCATTGTTGAACCGGTTCAACTCCTGGGCAAATCGCCTAAGTTCAGTAGGATCGACATTTGCTTTTGCCATGATGAATTTCTCCGCGATGGAACAACCGCAAGACCCATAAAACTACACGATTTACCGCAAAAAAGACACCGAAAACCCGTGATTCATGCATGGGGATGGATCGAAGAAAAATCCGCTTTTTTTCGCGATCACAACACATCAATCACCTATCGCCCCCATTCTCTGCCTCCTCGCCTCCGCCATCACAATCGCCGCCGCATGCGATAGGGGCAGAGAAGCCGCCCCCTCCACCGTCGGAATCGTCGCCAGCCCATCGCAAATCGACCGGACCGCTCCCGACAACCCACGCTTCTCCCCACCGATCGCCAGAATGATCCCGGGCCTCATATCCACCTGATGAATCATCTTCCTCGCCCCGGCAATGAACCCAATCAATTTTAGCCCCGCCCCCTTCAACCTCTCCAGCACCGCGGTATCCTCCACCTGCACCAACGGCAGCCGCTCAAATGCCCCTGACGCCGGCCGCGCCACCTCAATCGGATCAAAATCCCATAAATGTTTCTTTACCAGCACCGCTGTCGCTCCCAGCGCCTCGGCGCTTCGCAGCGTAAACCCCAGATTCCGCGCATCCTCGATCCCCTCGATCAACAGCAAAATCGCCGGTCCCGCCGAATCCCTCACCAACTCCATCAATTGCTCGCTCGTCGTGCGCGGCTTGGCCGTGCAGACCGCCAGCACTCCTCCATGCGTCGCTCCATGCGCCATGTCATCCAATTGTTTCCCCGACACCCACTTCACCGGCACCCCAGCCCCCTCCGCCGCCTCCAACACATCCTTCACCTGCTCCTCGTGCACCCCCTGCTTGATGAGAATGACCTCAAATTTTCGCGCCCGCGCCCCCAGCGCCGCCAGCACCGACTGCCTCCCTTCCAAATGCTCCATGATGAACTTGCTCTTGAAAGACCGTTTGGCGGGCAACTAACAAATTTTACCGCAAGACGCGGGGGACGCGGAGAAAAGCAATCGTCTTGTTTCAGATTTCTAATTTCGAATTTCTCCGAGCCCTTTGCGCCTCTGCGGCAAAAAATGAATCGCTTGAATCGCCGAACAAGCTTCATTTCAATTTCAGCGACACGCCTTCTTGCTCCCATTGCTCTTCCAGCCGGTTCAGCGTCTTGACTGCCAGATCCAATTGCCGCGAATTCTCCACCAGCGCCTCGTACAGCTTCGGATCGTTCACCAACTGCCCCGCGGTCCCTTTCCCCTGATCCACTTTTGTCGTGATGCTGTGCACGTCTGTCATCACCGCCGACGTAATCGTCAGCGTATCGGCCAGCCGTTTGCTCACATCGTCAAAGCTGCGCTGCAAATCCTTAATCGCCGCGCTCGCATCGGTCGAATTCTGCTGAAGATTGTCGCTCAGCTTGTCCAGCTTGGTGGAAATTTTGGTCAGGTTCTCCGTGGTCGTCCGGAAGTTGGCCAGCGCCTCCTTGATGTTCTGCTGGTTCTGCGGATCACCCACGATCGTCTGCACCGAATCGAGCACCTTCCCCGCCCTGTCTCCCTGCGCGCCCACCGTTCGGATCGTCTGGTCCAGGTCTTTGGGCGTCCCCGAGTCATGCCACTGCTGCAAAACCTTCGCCAACTGATCGCTCACCTTGCCGATCTGAGCGGCCGTATCCGTCATCGATGGGGGCAGCAATTGCAACCCCACATACTGCGCCTCCAGCACCGCATCCTTGGCGAGCGATTCTTTGCTCGGCTGTTCGCCTTCGGGAATACGCATCTGCAGCGTCGACGCGCCGCCAA
>CAZCKE010000203.1:0-7531 GCA_964499005.1 uncultured Tepidisphaeraceae bacterium | reverse complement strand
CATATCCGATCTTGCCAGCATCGCACTCGCCGATTCATCAGACAGGCCCTAGTTCTGGTTCTGCTTGAGCAGATCGATGGGGCGGGCATCGTCGGTTTGATGCAGCATATTGGTGAAGATTTCGGCACCGTGCTGCGAAATCGCGGGCGAGGGAACGGTCTGAATCTGCGGATCGTTGGCGTCGCCGGTAACATGAAACTCAAACAGGAGCTTTCCGGTGGCTTTGCTGATGCTGTCCTGAACTTTTCCGATCACATCGCCGAGCAGGCCGCTCAAAAAGGGGATGTCTGTTTTTTTAATTTCGTCGCGTAATTGGGCCAGCGGCGTGGCGATGATGTGCAGATCGAGCTGGTTGTTGAAGCCGATCGTGCCATCCCCTTCGACGCCGAAGACCGGCGCGCTGATGGCGGCGTCCTGGAGTTGGACTTGCTCGTCGGCAATTAGAAAAATTCCCGCGGCCTGACCGACGGTCAGCGCTTTGCGCGCCACCGAGGCCCGGTCTTCGATGCGGCGAAGGGCGGGAATGTCCCACAGATCACCCTGATAGATCTCAAACTGCCCTTTCCCCTGGAGCCATTGCCGGGCGGTTTTGCCATTGGAGGCGCTCTGGCCGGAAAGAGTGGAGATCAGATCGACGATTCCTTTCACATTCGGGGGAGGTTTGTCGGAAGAACGCGGGATCAGCGCCGCGATTTGCGCCAAGTCGGCTTTTTGCGTGGTGATATCGGCGGTGAATTGATGGGGCGCGGCGAGTTGAACATGGCCGTCCAGAAGAATTTTGCCGCCCAGCCCCTCGCAATCGAGGCCGAGGAGCTGGAAATGATCGCTCAACAGATCGGCGTTCATGTTGATCTTCGTGAGATACAATTTTTGGCGCGGGCTGTAGAGGAACGCATTGTTGCTGGCCAGGACCAGATCGCAATCCAACGGATTGCCGGCGTGTGTTCGATCCGCGCCGACGTGGCCGGTGAATGTGATTTTCCCATTGAGGCTCAGGTCCCTCAAAATGGGATGCGATTCCGGCGCCGCGGTGGTGGAGGGATCGGCCGCTATAACGCCGCTGATGCCCTGAATCATGAAAGAGCGGCCCGAGGAGTCCATCGATAACGTCGGTGCATTTTGAAACGAAATATCGGCGTTGCCGCTGCGGGCGGAGAATTGTGAAATGGCGCCCGTCACACCGTGGCGATCGATGCTGGCGGCGATCGCCAAATGCAGATTATCCAGGGTGGCATCCAATTCGGGCGAGTAAGCCGACGCATGGTCGAGCGAAACCGTGGTGGAAACTGAATCCTGGGAAGAATCCAGCGCGCTGGCGTGAGCGGAACCGTCGAGGCGCAGTGTGCCGTGAACGCGATACTGATCGAGCAATCGCTGCAACTGGACAGGGAACTGGGAGGCTTGGCCGGAGGCGGCATTGGCAATGAGCGAAAAATGGGCCAGGTCGGCGCTGCGCTGATCGACGTTGAACGTACCGTCGCTCAAGAACGTGGCGGTCGGCGTGTTCTTGGCCGAAAGCGTGAAGGCGTAGTCGGCTTCGCCGCGCGGGGAGATCTCGATGTTGACGCCGATGCCGGTCCAGACCATGACGGCGGTTTCCCCCCCTTCGTGGCTTTGGACGACAAAGCTGCCGTTGTCGATCGCCAGATGGCGCAGGCGGAGAATGTCGGAGAGCTTTCCGGGCGTCGCGATCGGCGCGGGCTCGGTTGATGGAGCGGTGGAAGATGCCGACATCAAACTGGCGGTCGTGGTGATATGGACGGTGGGCCGATCGATCGCGATGTCCTGGATGACGATGGGGCCGGTCCCCAGCGGCAATTGGGCGAGCGTGATGCCCAGTTCCTGTACGTCCACGGCCACGTCGGAATGCGTGCGCGGGTTGGGAATGATCAGATGGCAATCGTGGGCGGTCAGGTTATAGGGAAGATGCAGCGTGAATGAGCCAATGATCAGGCGACCCTTCAGGCGTGATTCAACAACGCTGACGAATTTGTTCTCGATCAGCGGGGTGACAATGAATTGGATCGCAATGACCGGAAGGAAGATCAGCACCGCGAGAGTGGCGGCGATCCATTTCCAGCGGCGGCGGAACCATCGGCCCAGAGCGTGCATGGACAGGGATCATACACGCGCGGCGACACGCCCGGCACTGGCACCTACAGCCAGAGCTGCAATTGAATACGTCCCAGCAATTCGTTATGGCCGTCATCCTTGAGGATGCCCAGAATGGGAACATCCGCGGGCGAGCCATTGGGCAGCCAGGTGCCGTCGATCGTGACCTTCATGTGCTGGTCGTACAGGTAATAATTCGCGCCGATGGTGATCTCGTGAAGGCTGTCCTTGACGATGCCGGGCTCGGCTTTTCCATCGAGGTGCGTGTAATCGTAGCGGGCGAACGGCTCCAACTGGGAGGTCATCATGTACGAACCCTGGAGGAGGAATCCTGAGTCGTAATAGCTGCCGGGCGCGACGCCCTTGTTGGAGAGAAGATCCCGATACGCGCCAAGGTAAGCCGCATAGAAGGCCCAGCCATTGGTCATATTGAGCTGGGCATCGACGGTATGGAAGAGGATTTTGTTGGCCCCCGCTTCGGAGTAATCGGCGCCGCCGCCCACGACGAGAATGGTCTGCTTGTCATCCTTGGCGGAGAACTGATCGTATTCGGAGAAGGGATTGAAATCGGATTTGCGGTCGCCGATGAGAAGGTATTCGGCGCGGACGGTGCCGCCCCAGTTGGTGGGAAGCAGCCCCCCTCCAGCGCCGGTGACGACGCCCAAACCGCCGGCGGAAAAAGCGGGTGTATTGGCGCTGTTATATCCATCGTGGAATGCGGCCTGGCCGCGGAAACGCTCCAGATCGTAAACCATCGCCGCGCCCTGCACGCGCGCTGTTTGCCCCCCACCGACAAAGGCGTCGACCAGCGAACGGTCGGCCGCCATCAGATTGCTGGGATAAATATTCTTCTCGTGCCAGACGGGGTCCTTGAATTGGCCCGCTTTCAATGCCAAAGGCGATTGGGCACTGACGCGGTAAACCAGGTAGGCATCGAACAATGAGACCGCGCCCATGTTCGTGTCCTGACCTACCTGGAAGTAATAAGTAATCTGAGGATTGAACAGATTTCCGTCGAGGCTCAGGCGCATGCGGGTGAGTTCAAAACCGGTCTGGCCGTCGCCGCCCTGTCCGCCGGCAATTCCACCGCCGGGGTTGGGAACATCGTTGCGCGTGTCGCCGTTGAAGCGGAATTGAAAGAGCGCACCGGGATGGATGGAAAAATTTCCGTCGCTGCTTTGAAGCACGAAGCCGTTTTGTGAATCGTAGCCCGACGGAAACGCCAGCACGTTCATCTGCGTGTGCTGGTCGGCGTCGGCCAGGACGGCCCGCTCGACGGCGCTGACATCCGCCGGGGAAAGCCGATCGTTCGACGGCGAGGCTTTCCGGGATTCCAGGTCATTGACGCGCGATTCAAGGTCATGAATCCGCTGCTGCATGGCCTGGATATTGGAGGGCTGTGTGGATGGAGACTCGGCAAAAACAGGGCCCGCACCAAGCACCATCACCGCAAGAACCTGGAGAATCTTCCGCATTCGACTCCTTTCGCGCTGATGGTTCTTCGGCCAGCGGATAGGAATTTAATGAATGGGTGGAATATCGGACGTGCCCGAATCGTCTGGATGGGGGATTGGGCTTTATTAAAAGAAAAACGGCCCGAGCCGTTGGTTGGGCTCGAGCCGTTGATGATCAGAAGATCTGAACCGAGACGTTAGATCCAGAGCTGGAAGAGCAGGCGAGCAACAAATTCGCCTTTGTTGGTGACCTGAGCCTGATAGTCCAGACCGACAACGCCCGGGGTTCCATTGGGCAGGTAGTTCAGATCGAGAACCACCTTGGCATGGTTGCCGGCCGAGCCATCTTCTCCAAGGAAATAGTTGGCAACAACACCAAGCTCGTTGATCGTGTCGCGACCACCAAACCTGAAGTTGTTATCAAACTGCGTGACGGAGTAGCGGCCACCGACTTCGATCGCCGGGCTGACGAAATAGCCGGCCTGGAACATGGCACCGTAATCAAGACGATGGGCCGGTCCGACGACCGGACCGCGGTAATCGATGTAATCGCCAAGGAGTTCACCATAGACGATGAACTTCTGGGCGGCCAAGTAGGTTGCGTCGATATCCCAGCGAACGACGTTGTTGCCAATCGTCGGAGCGGGAACGGTGGTGCTGCCTTCGCTGAAATCGACGCCGGCGCCGAAGGCGAGGAAGTCGTGCTTCCCGCTGTTCTTGCCGGTGAAGTCCGTATTATCGGCCCAGTCACCCATGACTTTGTAGTCGCCACGAAAAGCGAGGCCGAACTTCTGGACGTTCACAGTGGCTGACGGGGGAGATGCCGCCGTCGCATTGGTGAAATCCGTGTTGGCGCTGTTGTCACCGTCGGTGAAGAGGAAATGGGTATGCAGCGGGTTTTTGCCGCCCGTGTAGACCAGATCAACCGCCTGAATGTAGGGGCCGCCGGTGCCGTTGATCGTTTGGTTTCAACCGATGAGATTGTCCGCCAGGGAGCATTCGACCATATACTGACTTTTGTCGCCGACCGCTTCTTCCTCATGGAAGACGGGGTTCTTCATCTGACCCGCCTTGATGCCCCAATCGCCGCCCCACATGTTGTGAGCGAAGATGTATTGGCCCCAGGCATATTCGATGGTCTGATTTCCGCCGACCGCCGTAGCCGAAGGACCGTTGCTGTTCTGCAACTGGACCTTGTAAGTCAAATCCTTGCTGACGATATTGCCGTCGGCATAGAGCTTGAGCCGGCGGACTTCAAAGCCGTCCTGCCAGTTGTGGGGATTGGTCCGATACGTGGTCGCATATCGGAACTGCATGATGAATCCTGGATGGAATAGAAAAGCTCCATCATCCGAGGCGAGGAAGAAACGATAGGTGGCCGGATCCCATCCACCAACGACTCCCGCTCCCGCATCTAGGAACTGGCTGTCATGATCCGCTTCCGCCAGGACATGCTGGGTAGCAGTAGTAACATCCGCCTGATTTTGCTGCTGTTGCTGGGACTTGAGCTGGGCGACCTGAGCCTTGAGGTCATTGACCTGGGCTTGAAGGTCCTGGCTGGCCGGCTGAGTGGCCGGTTGAGCAGCCCGAGCAGCCATGGTCCCAACACCAATGGCTCCCGCCATCACGACCGGCACCAACCGGTTCATGATATGGTACATAGACGATCTCCTTTCCCTGGGCGACGTACGCCGCAAATAAAGAACTGTGATTCCTCGTTTCCTTAGCAAACTCCCCCCGGGGAGAACGCGATCTTAACCGTTGGATCTGCTCCCACGCGAATTTGTGCTTGAATGATGACAATCCAGATTCAGGTTGCGCAATCAAATTCTTAAGGTTTTATGAGCAACAGGTCACAATAACCCGTTTGTCGAGTTGAACCATCGCATAGTATTTTTATAGATTTAGGGAAATTCGATTAATCTGTCAATTGGCTGGCCGTCTGCACCTGGGTCGTAAGTCTCGATGTGGCAGGAAGTACGATGCCGAGCCAGATGATCCCAACCATCGATATCCCCACCGAAATGAGCACGGGAATGGGATGGCGGATGGGCTGGGCCTGGGAGAGTGGGGCAGGGGCAAATCTTGAAGTGTCTCCCTCTGATCTTAAAAACATGTATGCGACAATCCGCAGGTAGTAGGCCGCACTGATGGCCGCATTGCCCACCAGGAAGATGACGAGCCAGTTCAGCCCGGCACGATATGCGGGAGCGATCAAATACAACTTGCCAAAAAATCCAACTGTGAGCGGTAATCCAATCAGGCTGAAGCAACTGACCGCCATGGCGAGCCCCAGCAATACGTGCTGGCGCCCCATGCCGGCGATGTCATCAAACGTCTCGGCGCTCGTTGTGGGCAACTGACGACGACTGGGCAAAAGGATCAGCACGCCGAATGCACCGATGTTCATCAGGCCGTAAGCGGTCAGGTAAAACAGAATGCCCTGAAGTGCGGATTCCTGAACGGGAGCGGATTGAGTGTGAATCAGCGCCGCCACGCCGGCGAGCATGTAACCGGTGTGTGCGACCGAACTATATGCCAGGACGCGTTTGATATTGGACGGCTGAATCAGACCCAGGATATTTCCGACCGTCATGGTCAGAATGGCAAGGCACTGAATCAGACTGAAAATCTGCGGCGAGGCCACGTACCAGTTTTGGCCGGCGCCGCTGATGGCATAAAGGATTTTCAACAGCGCGATAAATCCCGTGATTTTGGGGACAAAGCTCAGGAAGGCCGTCACTGGAGTAGCCGCGCCTTCATAAACATCGCCCGCGTAGATGTGCATGGGAACGGCGGCCATCTTGAAGGCGAACCCACCGATCAGCATCACAACGGCAAAAACCTGCCAGGGGGTGAGAGCGGGCCGCCCGGCCATATTCTTGGCGATTTCGTCAAGTTTGACTGTTCCAAACGCGCCATAGAGATAGCTGAAGCCAAAGAGCATTACCGCGGCGGCCATAGCGCCCAGGAAGAAGTATTTCACACCCGCTTCCTGGGCCACCGGGAGGGGCCGCGAAATGCTGACCATAATGTACGTCGGAATGCTGGCCAGCTCGATGCCCAAAAACAGGAGCATGATGTCGTTAGCGCTGGCGACCAAGAAAATCCCGGCGATGGAGAGGAGCATCAGGCCATAGAACTCCCCGGCCGCCGAGCCGAAATCCAGGGCGGGATTTCCCGTGCCCCGCGGATCACTGGGCCAGGCAAGCATGATCAGAAGAATTCCGATCGCCGACGCCAGCATTTTGATGTAACGAGCAAATTCGAAAACATAGACCGTATTCCATCGCGGATCGCGTAGGGGGCTGTGCCCGGCGACGCTCGGCATTTGAGTGATGCCCGCAATGAGCAGGGCAATCACGGCCAGCATTGCCGTGGAACGGCGAACCCCGGGGCTATTGGAGATCCCCATGAGCAGCAAAATGCACGCAACCGTGCAAAGGAACAGCTCGGGAAAGAGGGTGACAGCGAGAGAAAGCATATTAATTGCCGATGCGCCGCGAGCAGCGCGAGATCAATCTCCTAGCAATGAATGGGCGGTTGAATGCGACGCATCCAGAGCAACGACGCCCGGCTCAGCGCCCATGGGGCTGCGCAGCACCTGTACGGGCTCATAAATAGAACGCAATAAATCAGAGGGGTAGACCCCAAGCCAGACAACCGCCACCGCCAAGGGAACCAATATCGCGATCTCGCGCCCGCCGATATCGCCGGGCTTGTTGCCTGATCCGCCGTGGCCCTCATGCCCGTGGCCGTGAGCAGCATTGGGATCATCCAGCGGCGTCTTGAGCGGACCCCAGACGACCCGCGCGAGCATATGCAACATGTAAATCGCGCCCAGGATGATTCCCAGCGCTGCAAATGAGCCGTACCAGACGCCCAGATAGTCGGAAGTGAACGCGCCCAGGATGGTGAGAAATTCACTCACAAAACCGTTGAGCCCCGGCAATCCGATGCTCGAG